>JAUVCD010000251.1 GCA_030590865.1 Myxococcales bacterium
AGGCCTGCCACCCCGTCCCGCCTGATCATCCCGCCGATCAGCCCGGCTTCGCCCCACTCCCAGCCCTGCTTGAGCTGGCCCAAGAAGCTCGACCCCCGCAGCTCGACCTGGGCATCCCGCTCCTGGGCCTCGAGCTCGCCGACCGCGGCGATGGCCATGATGTTGGTGCGCTCGCCGGCGGCGATGTCGATGCGAATCGCGTCGACCCCCGGCTTGTAAGCTGTGTCGACCTCGGTGAAGGAGAACATGCTGATCCGATCGGAGGTGGTCCACAGCTGACCTCGCCCGATGCTCACCGGCTGCCGTCCCGCGGTGATGGTGACCGGACCAGCGGTATAGGCGGCATAGAGCCAATCGGCATCGCTTCGCAGCCCCAAGGTCGGGGCGCCCTCAGGCTCGTCGAGACTGAACAAGAGCGGCAGCCAGCGCGGCGGGCTGACCGCTCGACCCAAACCCGCAAGCCCCAAAGCCGTGGCGGACTGCATCTGAAGCGTGAGTTGGTTGTGCACCACCAGCTTCAGATCCGGCGTTCGGTGGGCAAAGTAGAGCCGGGCGTCGAACACGCCCATGCCGAGGGGGTTGGTGTCGTCGATTGCATAGGGCGGCTCGAGCACGTCGCCGGCCATCAAGAAAGCGAAGGAGCGGGCCACCACGCCAATCTCGGTGCTCTCCTCCTCGAACTCGTCCTCGGCCAGCACGATGGCCTCAGCCGGACGGGCAACCCCCAGCAGCGACAAGACTACCGTGATCGTCCAGCAGCGGTGTCCAAGGGGGCGGTTCATGGCGGTCACGCGCGGTAGCCGCCAGCCCCGTCGCGCCTGCGATCCTTGATGATGCGGCCATCCTCCAGCTCGATCACTCGGTCGGCCCGCTCGATGACCTTGGGATCGTGAGCAGAGATGACGAAAGTCACGCCCCGATCGCGGTTGAGTGTCCGCATCAGCTCGGTGAGATCGGCGCCAGTCTTGGAGTCCAGGTTGGCGGT
This sequence comes from Myxococcales bacterium, assembly GCA_030590865.1. Taxonomy (GTDB): domain Bacteria; phylum Myxococcota_A; class Polyangia; order Polyangiales; family Polyangiaceae; genus JAPYTK01. Next base: position 986 of record JAUVCD010000251.1, read on the forward strand.
CGGCTCATCGGCCAGCATCAAGGCCGGCTCGGCCACGATGGCCCGAGCAATCGCGACCCGTTGCTGCTGGCCACCCGACAGCTCGGCCGGCCGCCGCTTCTCCAAGCCACCAAGCCCGACAGCCTCGAGCACGTCCATCACCCGCTTTTTCCGCTTGGGGCCCGCGACGCCCTGGAGGAGCAACACGTATTCGGCGTTCTCATAGGCCGACAATACCGGGATGAGGTTGTAGGCCTGGAACACGAAACCGAAACGCCGCAGCCTCAGCTCGGCCAGCTTCGTACCGCTCAGCGCGCTGAGCGCCTGGCCCTCCAGCTCGATGGTGCCCGACGTCGCGGTGTCGAGAGCGCCGATCAGATTGAGCAGCGTAGTCTTGCCCGAGCCCGACGGACCGGCCAAGACGGCGAAGTCCCCCTCGTGGATGTCGAGATCGACGTCGGTGAGGGCCGCCACTTCGATGGCCCCTTGTTGGTAGATCTTCGAGGCACCTTTGACCGATATCAGGGCCGAGCCTTCGGTTTTTTCAGACATGACGCATAGCCTCCACCGGCTCGAGCCGGGTCGCGCGTAGTGCAGGATATGCCGCCGAGGTCAGCACAATCGCCATCACGATCAGGGTCCACTTGGTCACGACCCACAGGGTGAGGCGCGAGTAGATCTTCCCGGAGAAAGCAATCCCTGCGAATTCGTATTCCCCGCCGGCGAGCGCCATGATGTCGATGCCGTAGTGGGCAATCAGAGCGTGACCGGTCAGGCCGAGAGCCAGACCGATGACAGCGGAGACCAGCGCCAGCACCATGGCCTCAGCCATGATGGTCGCGAGCAGACGCAGCTTGCTGGTGCCCACGGCCATCATCACCCCGAACTGACGGGTCCGCTCGGCGACACTCATCAAGATGGTGTTGAAGATCCCGATCCCGACGATCACGAAGATGATGATCATCATCAGGTACATGCCCAGATCGTCGAGCACGATGGCTTCGTAGAGCTCGCGCAGGGCAATCTGCCAGGGCAAGATCTCGAGGGCGTCCTGGCCGGCAAAGGACTGCTGGAGCTCGAGCATCACCGGCTCGGTGTCCTCGAGCCGATCGAGCAACAAGGCCACCTGAGAGGCCTGGGTGCCCAGCTTCAAGAGCTTTTGAGCCTCGCCCAGCGGGATCTCCACGTAGCTGGCGTCGATGTCACTCAGACCGCTGCGGAAGGTGCCCCGCACCCGAAAGGCCGCCGAGGCGGGTCGCGACTCGCCGACTGGCGAAACGGTCAGCACCACTCGGTCGCCCAGCCCCACGCCGATCGTCTCGGCTAGATCGACGCCCAGGTAGATGTCCGCCGGCCCTTTTTCGAACTCCATGTCCGCCCGCCGGCGGAGGTAGTCACCTGCGACGCGCTTCTTCTCGCTGGCGATATCGGACACCAGCGGCTCGAGTGTTGGGTCCACGCCGGACAGCAAGACGGCGCTCGATCGCTCGGCGGCGGTGATCAAGCCGCTGGCGTGCACCCGCACAACGGCTTCCTTCACCTCGGGGATTTGCTTGGCCAGCTGGACCACCCGCTGGGGATCGGTCACCAAGCGGTCGAGGGTCTGCTGCTCTTGGTAGCCCTTGCCTTGGATCAAGACGTGACCGCTGCCGAAGCGGATACCCATCTCGGCCATCCGGGCGTGCCCGTCATCGGCGAGGCCGACGAAGACGATCATCAGCGCCAGACTCAGCGAGATGGCCGCCGCCGTGATAATTGAGCGCCGCTTGTTTCGGACGAAGGAGCGCCAGGCCAGCATCAAGGTCAGCATCTCAAGTCTCCCTCATGCCGACGGCAGGTTGCATGCGCGCCGCACGCAAGGCCGGATAGAGCGACGCCAGCAGGCAGGTCACCGCGAGCGTGACGACCGGGAGCACCACACCTTTGGGCGTGATGACACCATAGATCACCGGGTTGATGCCGATTCCGGCCAGCGAGAAACCGCCAGTGAGCGAGCTCAGATCGACGCCGTAGCGCACCATGTAGCCGTCGAGGGCCAAGCCCAGGCCGGCACCGACCGCTGAAGCCACCAACACCAGCAAAATGGTCTCGATCACCACGAGCGTCATGAGCTTGCGAGCCGACATCCCGATGGCCTTGAGCACGCCGAGCTCGCGGGTTCGCTCGAAGACGGCCATCAACATGGTGTTGACCACCCCTAGGGTGGCCACGAAGAAGATGATGAACACCATGATGGCGGTGCTCACGTCGTTGAGCTGCATCATCTGCGCCACGTCAGGTCGAACCACGTTCCACGACCGGACCACGAGCTGGTCGTTGCCGATGCGGGTCGTGAGATCGGCGGCCACCGACGGCCCGAGCTCGGATGACTCGAGCACCATCGCCATCTCGTGCACACCGGTCTTCATGTGAGCCAGTCGCCGGACGTCCTCGATGTGCAGATAGGCCCGATAGCGGTCGTATTGCTGGGTGCCTGTCTGGTAGATGCCTTGCACCCTCAGGAACGAGGATTCGGTCATCCCGTCGGTGGTCGCCGCCGCGGCATAGATCTCGCTGCCCACCGATACGCCGAGCACCTTGGCTAGGCTGGATCCGAGCACGACTTGCAGCGGACGATCCGGCGGCGGATGCAGCGCCGCCGCGAGCTTCAGGCTCCGCGCCCGACGGGCCGTCGCATCGTCTGGCGACGGGGACTGGGCTGATTCGGGCTGTGCCGATCCAGGCTGGGCTGGCTCGGGCTCGGTCGCTTCAGCTGGCGCCGGCTCATCCGAGCCTTCCCCATCGAGGCCAACAAGCCCATCAATCTCGTCCGCCGCATCGTCTTCAGCAGCCTCGGTGAGCCCCTCGTCCGCGGCCAGCTCGGCTTCGGACAGCTCTCGCCCCGGCGGCCAAGGCGTCGGCGCAGCCTCGAGGTAGGCCCCCTCGATTAGCTCGCGGTGCAGCTCGGTCACCCCTTGCTCTTTCACCGGATCGACACCTACCAGCTCGATGCCCGACGACTTCCCCTTCCCGCTCACCAAGGCAAAGATATAGATGCGGGGAGCCACGCCGCGCACCGCCGGGTTGGCGCGCGCTGCGTCGATCACGGCGGCGGGGTCCTCGATCTGCGCCTCCGGCTTCTTCTTGCCCACGAAGTCGGGGTGGTGAACCTGGACGTGACCCAGATCGAGCCGGGTGAGGGCATGGAGCATCTGGGCGTTCATGCCATCGACGAGCCCGAAGCTCGCGATACAGAGGCTCATCCCGAAGGCGAGCGACACGCCAGTAGCAAATGTACGGCGCCGGTTGCGGCCCAGGTTCCGCCAGGCCAGGCGTAACAGGCTCAGCATAGTGAAGCCCCAATGACTCAGTGACTCGGTGACTCGGTGACTCGGGAGCTCAGTGACGGAGCGCTTGCTCGGTGAACTTGTCCTTCGGGATGTCGACGTTGAGCCGCAGCTTGGTGTAGGTCAGCCGAGTGTATTCACCAGGCTTGCTAGCCACCGTAATCGTCATCTTGCTAGGCAACCAGCGGCCGGCCAGCTCTTTGATGGCGCTGAACTTCAAGGTGCGCACCGCCGCCTTATCCGAGGCCTTTCGGTAGTAGGTCGCCGAGATTGGCGCGATCGCCTTGGGGCTCTCCCAAAGCTCGTAGACGATCTTTCCCCAGGCCACCGGAGCGCTCGGCTTGGGCGTCATCGCGATGCGGTAATAGGTCGCGTTGCCCCCAATGGGAGACGGCGCGTCCCACTTCTTGACCAGAGACAAGGTGTAGTCCCGGGCCAGCCGCGTCTCTTTCACCAAATCGTCGTTGGTGAAGTGGCTGCCCATCCAGCTACCGCCGAGCATCGAGTGACCGACGACCTGGATGCGGTCGGTCTTGGGATCGAAGAGCTTCAGCTGCTCGCCGACTTTCAAGGTGCCGTGCCCGCGCCACGCCGCCGGGCCGAGGATCCTGATCAGCGTGCGATCGCCGCGGCGGCTGTCATCCCAAGCCACGATCTTGTAGCTGCGATCGAAGCTCTTGGTCTTGACCGACATGGTCATCACTGCGGCCGAGGTCTTGCCGCGGTAAATCATGTCGGCTCGACGAACGAGCTCATTGAGGGATTCGGCATGGGCCGGTGAGGCCCAAAACAGGATACCGATGACTACTAAGAGGACATGCTTCGTCAATCTCATGACACCCTAAAGGTAGCGCCGCCTAGACCGCTTGTCAAACCATTAGTTCGACCAGCGGTCTTTTCTTTTCATTACAAGTAATTCAAGCTAGTTAGCCCGTATACAACGTAAGCGCAGTCGTGTTTGGGTTTGCCTCGTGCCTCCAGCCTTCGGCCGCGGCCGCCCGCCTGCCCCAGATTGGAGCAGTTCGCGCTGCTCTGAGGCACCAAGAGCACCATAACGACCCGCGCTCAGCGGCCACCACACATGATTTCGGGGCTCTGCTAGTGGCACAGTTTGCGCACTGACGGGGGGCGAGCGGACGCGACTGTGGCGACCGCGCAACCCGCTACTGGAGGAGGCCCCATGACCACGAATGTGCAAGCCCTCGATCGCCCGCGCGTCGACGTCGGCTGGCGGGCAGGCCGCCCTGTCGAGGATCCGAACAAGATGAAGCTCTGGGGATGGGTGACCGCCAAGCCATCAGAGCATCTGATCCATGTGCGAGGCGGTCGAGTGACCAAGCGGTCCGGACAGGGCGCCACTTGTTTCAAGTGGCCCTGGGACTCGGTGGCCATCGTCCCGACGTCCCTTCAGGAGTTCAAGTTCCGTGCCGATCAAGTGACCGCTGAGAAGGTCGGCGTCGAGGTCGTCGGCCTGGCGGTCTATCGCATCTCAGACCCGTTGCTCGCCTTCCGAGTGCTCAACTTCAGCTACCCCGAACGGGCTCAAGAGAAGCTCGAACGCACCCTCTCCTCGATGTTCGTGGGCGCCACCCGACGCATCGTGGCCACCCTCCCCATCGAGGACTGCCTTCGCAAACGCAAAGCTGCGCTAGCCGAAGAGTTGCTCGCCGAGATTGCACCGGTGGTGGGTGGCTCGGGAAGCACCGACGACATCACCTATCAGGGCTGGGGCGTGGTGATCGACACCATCGAGATACAGGAAGTGCGCGTCCTGTCCGAATCGGTCTTCGCAGCCATGCAAACGCCCTTTCGCGCCGCTCTCGACCGCGAGGCGCGGGAGGCTCGGGCGATGGCCGACCAGGCGATCGTCGAGCGAGAAACCAGCTGCAAGCGAGAAACCGAGCTGGCTCAGCTGCGGGTCGCCACCGAGCTGAACGATGAGCGCGCCGCCGCAGAACGTCGGCGACTCGAAGGCGAGGCCCGAAACGCGCGCCGCCAGAGTGAGCTCGAGGCAGAGCACCAACGCGCCGCCCTCGACGAGCAGCTGGCCGCGGAGCAGCAGCAGCTGGCCCACCGTGCCGATCTCGACCGCCAGCGTGCTGAGCTGGAGCGCAGCCGAACCGAGTCGGCTGCACGCAACGCCGTCCAGGCCACCGAGCTCGCCGCAACAGAAGCCGAGGCGGCCAGCGCCTCGTTCCCGGCGCGCCAAGCGGCCCAAGAGAATCTCGCCGAGCTGGAACGCCTGCGCGCCGCCCTCGCTGCCGAGCTGCGCCGCCGGGCCGCCGAGGCAGCCCGTGACGAGGGGCTCGCCCAGGCCGAAGCAGCCCTCAAACAGGCTCAGGCCGGCACCGTCAACGCCGAATCCGAGGCACGCTTGGAGCTTGCCCGCCAACTGCCTGCCCTCGCCGAAGCGCTAGGGGGCAACATGGGAGAGATCAAGGTGACCCAGATCGGCAGCGACCAGAACCCCTTCGCTCAAATCGCGGGTGCGCTGGTGGCGTTACTCGATGTGGCGCGGAATGGCTGATGCCCTGACCACTCACCGCCGCAACGGTCGTTCGCACAACTGCCAAGCAATCCGTTGGGCCATCGCCATGATGGACAGCATGGGGTTCACCCCCAGACTGGTAGGCAGGATGCTGCCATCGGCGACGAACAGCTCCTCCACGTCCCAACACTGGCCGCTCTGATCGACGACCGAGCGCTCTGGCGTGGCTCCCATGCGGCAGGTGCCTAGTGGGTGCTGCGATGAGCACTCAAAACGGGTGAGCGGTAGACGGTCGATATCGAGTTGATTGAATCCGTCGGCGTCGAGACCAGGCTGGCCGAGGACTGGGGGAAACACTTCCTCTGCTCCAGCGGCCAGAAAAGTCTCGCCCATCAAACGCACCAGCCGCGGCAGGGTGGCACGATCACGGCGCGCCATACGGTAAGTGACGATGGGCTCGCGGCCTGGCCCAGGTCGCACCACGCCACCGCCCTCGTCGTGGATGATCCCCCCAAAGACTGCCAGGTGGGGGACTTGTTTGGCCCGCTCGCAAAGCTCGGGGCCAAAACCAGGCATGGTGGCGGCCAGCACTCCGGCGGGAATGAACAGACCAACGAAGGTGATGTTCTCGTCCTCGTAGGCGTCCGAATAGGCGCTCTGCAGAGCCCCCCGCCAGCCCCGCACTGGCTCCTTGAAGCGAGCAAACATGCGGAACCCTGGATGCAAGGTCATGTTGCGCCCCACCTGTCGGCTTCGCCGACCGATGCCGCTGTTCATCAACAAGAGCGGCGAGTAGTAGGACCCGGCCGCGAGCACCACCCGGGCCGCACGGACCTCGAGCTTGGCGCCACGACCTCGCCCCAATAGGCCGCCCCGCCCTGACAGGACACGGCCTCGCACGCCCACGGCGCGACCACCTTCGACGATGATGCGCTTGACCAGACAGTCGGACCAGACCTGGGCGCCAGCCGCCAGGGCCCGCGGTAGGTGGGTCAGGTCGGTGCTCTGTTTGGCCCCATGAGGACAGCCGAAGTTGCAGCGGCCGCAGCCCTGACAGTCCCGAGTGTTGCGCCGGATCGGCTTCAGCTCGAAGCCCAGCTCACGAGCGCCTTCGCCAAACAGTTGGGTGGACCGGGAGCGCATGGCCGTCGGCACTTCTTCAACGTGGATGTCCCGCTCGACCTGTTCGAAGCAAGGCTCGAGCTTGGCCGCGGTCAACTCGCCGAGGCCCCTCTCTCGGGACCAAACGTCGAGCACCCGCTCGGGGGTGCGGAAGCACACGCCACCGGCCAGCATGGTCGATCCACCGATACAGCGGCCCATGGTGACGTTGATCATCGGGCTACCGCCCAGGCCCACGGCCACGCCCATGCCCCCATCCCGCCACACGCGACGCATGTGCTGGCTCTGGCGAAGCAGTCGGTATTCCTCCAGCGGGAGGTGAGGCCCCTCTTCGAGCACCACCACCCGCTGGCCCGCCTCGGCGAGCGCAGCTGCGACGACCGCACCGCCAGCGCCCGAGCCAACCACCACGACGTCGGTGTCGAGCACCACGTCGCCGCGATGATCCCGCCCGATGGATACCTGACCGGTCACGATTGGGCCCCCAGACAGTTGGTGTCCACGCCGATGTCCGCCTGAGCGTCAGGATGCTCGTAGTACATGATGCTCAGCATCGCTTTGACCGCGAGGATGGGGAGACCGGCTTTGGTGGCCTCCGTCTTGTGGAGGGCGCGACAGCGATCGGTGATGTCGAGTCTCCTGAGCGGTGGGCGCCGACCAATGGACAGAGGTGCGAGCCAAGTCGCCACGAACACAGCCCCACTGAGAATGAGCTTGGGCCGGGGGCCGGCCTGCTCGAGAAAATCCTCGAAGTCAGCACAGAGCCAATCGAGCCGCTCAGGGGGCGGGGGCCCGGCCTCGCCGGCAAACATGGCCTCGGCAATGGTGCGCACCGAACTCTGGTGGAACCTCATAACCGTCACCATCGCCGCGCGTCAGCCTGGCGACAAGCAGCGTGGGTACCGCGACCCGAGCGGTCCCCGAAGGCCCAGCCAACGCCTGAAGAGGCGAGGAGCCGGGTCGAGACCGAGCTTGAGGCCCTAGTGGGGGGCTAGCGCCGACGACGCTCGGCCTCGAGCCGCGTGAGGGCTGCCTGCATGGTGCTCTGCACCTGCTCAGCACAGGCCGTGTAGACCGCGGGATCGTCCGCATCCGCCGGACCGGTACCCTCGAAAACGATGGGCTCGAGCACCTCGATGAGGATCTTGCTGGGAAAAGGAAACCACGGGGGTGGCAGTCCCAGCGTGAAGCCCCAAGGGACGCTGAAGGTCAACGGCCACACTTTGCTCCGCATCCACTTGTCCGACCGGATCGCCCGGGCGAGCCACCGCAGATCATCGATGACGATGAAGGTGGAATGGGCGCCGGCGGCCACCACGGGCACGATCGGTGCGCCGGTACGCAGTGCTAGGCGGACAAACCCACAACGTCCCCCAAAGACGACCCGATCACGGTGCCGATAGGGCCGCAGAGCATCGAAATCGCCCCCAGGATAGACCAGTACCTTCTTGTCAGCCCGGAGCAGCCGCTCCCCGTTTTCATGGCTGGCGCGCACGGCCCCCAAGGGACACACAAACCGGTTGATGGGCAGGAACTCCAACGCGATCTCGTGGCCGAGGCCATAGGGCACGGCATCCAGACCGAGCTGCCGGTAGACCGCGGCTCCGAACAACCAGGAGTCGGGCGTGTAGGTGTAACTGTTGTGGTTGCCCACGTAGAGGGCCCGGCCCGCTGGAATCCGCGCCACGCCACGCACCTCCGCCCGGTGGTAGTGGACCAGCGTGGCCTCGACGATGCGCACCAGCCGGTCGATGGCCGCTGGATCGCGGTTGTCTAGCGAGTCGATGTCGTAGCGGAACACGGCGAAGGGTATTTGCTTTCGAGACCGCCTGCCAGGGCAACTGCTATGCTCCCGTGGCAAGTTGCCCCCCCGTGAGCTTCGATGTCGATTCCCCTCAAGATAGGAGACGTGGTCGCCGATGCCTACCACGTCGAGCGCGTGGTGGGAGTCGGCGGAATGGCCGTAGTCGCGGTGGCATCCCATGTGTCGCAGCGCCATCGGGTCGCCATCAAGATGTTGCTGCCCGCCACGGCGAGCTCGGCCGAAGTGGTCAAACGCTTCGAGCGCGAGCAGCGCACATTGATGCAGCTGCACAGTGAGCACACCTTGCGGATCTATGGGGCTGGCAATCACGGCAACCACCCCTACATGCTCGTTGAGTACCTGGAGGGCTCGGACCTGGCCGAGCTGTTGAAGAACCAGGGCCCGGTGCCCATCGAGACCGCGGTCGAGTACATCCTGCAAGCCTGCCACGCCATCGCCGAGGCCCATTCGCTGGGCATCACCCATCGGGACCTCAAGCCAGGCAACCTGTTCTTGACTCGACGCACCGATGGCTCGCCGTGCCTCAAGGTGCTCGATTTCGGGATCTCGAAGGTCACCGACACAGGCCCCAGCTCGCAGGAGGCCACGCTCACCAGAACCAAGGCGGTGATGGGCTCCCCTTTCTACATGTCCCCAGAACAAATGATCTCGGCCCGCAACGTCGACGCGCGCACCGACATCTGGTCGCTGGGAATCACCCTCCACGAGCTACTCACCAAGACCCTCCCCTTCGCGGCGAACACGGCCAAGCAAGTCTGTGCCCGCATCCTGGGCGACAAGCCCACCCCGCTGCGCAAGATCCGCCCCATGTACCCGCAAGGCCTGGAGGAGACCGTCCTCCGCTGTCTGCAGCGTCGCCCTGAGGAGCGTTTCGCCAACATCGCCGATTTCGCGACCCAGCTGGCCGAGTTCGGCCCCGAACACTCGCGCTACGCCGTGACGGCCATCTACGAGCTGGTGCAGCCCAGCGAGCTGCAAACTCAACCGGGAACGCCGGACGCCTTGCTGGCTTCAGACCAGCCTGATCCGGGAGACACGACCATCTACCTCGAAGGTAGCCGTGAACAGCCTCGGGGGCGCAGCTGGCCCGCCCTGTTGTTCGGTTTGGCGACCTTCGCCGTCGGCACCGGAGTCGGGTGGGTGCTCAGCCTGCCCACCGATCCCACCCGCTCGGTGGCGGCGACACCGGCAGCTGAGCCGGACCAAGCTCCGCCAAAGCAAACCAGCACAGCACCGGTTCACGCCCAGCAAACCGCCGAGCTGACCGCTGCTCCACCAGAGCCGATTGACCTCGATGAGCCACCAGCCCCCGGAGAGCTGGACGAAACCCTAGGTGAAGGCGACGAGCCCGCCGCGCCGGTCCCAACCAGCCCACCTGCAGACGGTCCACCTGCAGACAGCCCACCTGTGGCAAAGCCGCCGGCCAGTGCCGAGCCGCCTGCCACCAGCGCACCACCGGCGAGCACCGGCCCGAAGGCGCCGCCCATGCCCTCGGCCGTGGAATTCTGAGACGACCGGACCGCGGGACTGCCACCTGGCAAGTTGTTTCGCTAAGTCCAGTCGGGCTACCCTCTTCCATCATGGGGCTATTTACCCAACAAGATGGGGCGAAAACGCTGGTCTGGGACGCAGGCTCACGCACGATTCTGGCTTTTGTCGACGCCGCCAAGCGGCGTCGGCGGGGCATCGTCATCGGCGCGGCGGTCCTCCTAGTCCTGGCAGGCATCGGTGCTTTTGGGGCGATGCGCTACCTGCAGGCCCAAGCAGCAGAACGAGTCATCGAAGGGTGGAGCTCCCTTTCGGGCTGCTTGCTCGGGCAACCTCTCGAGAAGGGGCAGACGGCGAGCCTGCGGTTCCGCGCGATGCAGCTGACGGCGGTGACCAACTTCGAGGTGAAGCGGCAACCAGCGGCGGGCGAGCCATGGCCCGACCGGTGTGGCCGTCATGCGCTCCAGCTCAACGAAGGTCTGAAGGGCACGGCGCTGGGCGAAGGGGACGGCAAGGAACTGGTCGTATCGTCCGAGAAGCTCGGCGAGCTCTTGGCGAAGAAAGAGTACTTCTGGCAGGACATGTCGGAGGCTGTAGATCAGACCTTCGAGCACGCCACCAAGTCGGGCATCGTACTCAGGGCCAAGCCGGACATCCCCAAGCCGCCGGCTGCCGCCAGCGCGCTCACGGCCGATGGGCTGGCCACCGGCACCAGCGTGAGCGACCGGCCCGTCGACCTCGGAAAGGTCAACTTCGAGCCTCATAGCAGCTCCCAGATCCGCTTCCTGGTGGGCGATGGGGCGCTCGAGCGCGCTCCCTTCCTGTGCAGCTTCGGCCGTGACACGGCCCGCTGCGCATCCCTCTCCAAACGAATCGTCGCGGCTAGCCCGACAGACCACCGGCTACTCGGCACAGCCGACGAGAACGCCCCGCCGCTCTTGTTCAGCGGCAAGGCCGGCGCCGACGGAGTCTTCCGCTCTG
>JAUVCD010000661.1 GCA_030590865.1 Myxococcales bacterium
GCCCTCCCAGCTGCTGGAGGAGTGGGCGTGGGATCCGGCGGTGCTTCGACAGTTCGCGATCCACCACCAGACCAAGAAGCCGATCGACGCTGGGTTGGTTACCAAGATGCGCGCCGCCGACGAATTCGGTAAGGGCGTGCACGTCACCCGGCAGATGTACCTCGCCGCGCTCTCGCTCGGGATTTACGACAAGCCCCCCTCGAAGGTCGACCTGCTCGAGACCATCAAAGCCCTGCGGAGCAAGTACAGCCCCTACCCCTATGAAGAGGGATCCCATTTCTTCGCGAACTTCGGCCATCTGGAGGGATACAGCTCGATCTACTACACCTACATGTGGTCGCTCGTGCTGGTGAAGGACGTCTTCACCAAGTTCCAGAAGGCGGGCCTCATGGACGAGCCTACCGCCCATGCCTATCGTGACGCCGTGCTGGTCGCCGGCGCGTCACGAGACGCCACCGACATGATCACGACCTTTCTAGGTCGTCCCTACGCCTTCGACGCTTTCAAAGCCTGGCTCGAGCGCTAGCCAACGAGGGCGCGTTCCGGCACCAAACACCACTGAATCTGGCCGGGGCCCGAGCCCCGGCTAGAACGCCAATGCCGACCTCGTTCAGTCGGACTCGGCAGGTTTGCCTGGCCCGCCGTCTTGGTGGTCCTTGCGCTCCTGCTGGTGGATGGTCTCCAGATCGATAAACACGCCATCCCGTCGATCCTGCAGCTCCGACAGCTCGTCCTCCTCGACAGGAAACCGAGTGGCGCTCCCCAGCTGCTCGCGAACGAGGGCCGCTAGCAGCGATGCCAGGGGACGACCCGCAGTGGCGTAACGTATCTGTAGCTGCAAGCCGTGGTCAGTCTCGGCCAGCCGGAACCCAAGGCTCCCCACCGACCGGGCCAGCTGGAGCTGAGGCCGGACGGCGCGGCGACTCAATGTCCGGGCTCTATCTGCGATCTGGGCGTCGATCTCGGCGAGCTCGTCATTCTTCTGCTGGGTCTCAGGAGACAGGGGCACGTCGGGCTCCCGGTAGGGCTTCATCGACATGAGGCGAGGGGTGGTGCCCCGGGCCAGGATCGCTCGCCACAGCAGCCCCAGATCCACCGTCCCAAGGACCGAACCACCGGGCTTGGCAGCCAGCCGCGTCGCTCGGCTGGCCCCGAGCCAAGGCGCTGGCCGCTTCGCGGGTGGGCTCAGCTCCCAGTTCGGATCGGTCGAGAGGACCAGGTATTTGTCCCGCGCGCGGATGTGGAGCGGACGCAGGCCTGGCAGGGTCACCACAACCTCTCCTTGGGCACCACGGCCCATGAGCGATGCCAGCGCCTCAGCCTTACCCAATTTGGCGACCAGCCTGGTGGCCGCCTTCGAGTCGCCGATCCCCAGCAGAACGACGACGTCGATCTCCCCCTTGGCCAGGGCGTCGAGGCCCCGGTCACGGGGGGTGACGGCAAGGGCCAGCTCACCACTCACCAACGGAAGGATCTCTCGCTCGACATCGACACCGAGGGTCTTGGACAGAGCCGCCGGTACAGTCCCGAACAGCTCGGCAATCGAGAGCAGCATCGCTGGCTTGATCGCCAGCTGAAACCACAGACCAGGCTGCTCCGAGAGGCTGGACACCAGAGCGGGACTGACCCTTTCGGACTCGAACAACTGGGCCACCTTCCCCGCTCGGTCGAGGTTGGCCAAGACGGTGAGATCCACGCCGTCGGGTCGCAGAGCGAGCGCCAGCCCCAACCCGTCGACCGATCCGATGAGCGGCCTGAGCCAGGGGATCTCCGCGTCGGCAAGCCGCTGCTCTCGCGCCATCTGGTGGTCATCGTCGATGGCCACCATCTCAGGCACGCTGGCGCCCCGCGCTCGCGCCCTGGCAAGCGCTTCGCGGTGCCCGCGCTCGATCTGGGCGGCTTCATCCGCGTAGCTGCTCCCGCCCCAACGAGGATCGAGGCCGAGAAAACTGTAGGCGAGGCCACGAGGATCTAGGAACCCCCGCACATCGGCAGCCCGCGGCAAGGCCCCCAAGGCAGCGCGGAATGGCTCGTGGTCGGTAGCCGACTCGCCGGCAGGCAAGGCGGCGAGACGGGCCGCGATGTGGCGAGAGTCGTGGTCACTGATCACCACCATCAAGAGCGACTGAACCAGCATCACTGCACTGTCGTCGTCACCGACGATGACGGCGTCACCGACCACCTCGGGGCGGCCCCCCAGTCCCCTGCGAGTGAAGGCCCCGGTCGACAACCGGTAGAGCGCCGTCTTGAGTTTGTCCGGCTCGGCGACTGAGGCGAAGCCGATCACTGTGGGGCTGCTGATCCCATCAATCACCGCCACCCCAGCGGGACCGGCCACGTCGATACCGACGGCCCGCAGGCCCGCCGGGCTCAGTAGGTTGTGCCCCGTCTCGCGCACCGACTGGTAGGCCGCTTCCTCGTAGTCAGCCCGGAGAACCTCGATCAGCGCGCTGCGCCCGAGTTGCTCTACCAGCGCCTCGAGGTTCGGCGTGATGAACAAGGCCCGCAGGGTTCGGGGAAGGTGGCGGGCCACCTCGATAGTGTCCGCTGGGTGGGGCCGGGGCAGCGACTCTTGATCCGCAGGGCCCGCACTAGGTCGGGGCTGGCAGCTCACCACGAGGAGCGAGACGACGATGAGCAAACGACGACTGAGCAAACGACGGCTGAGCATCTGGGCGCAGCATAGATCGGCACTGCCAGCAGAACGACGGTCATTTTCACCGCCCCGTGGGACCCTCGGGTCGCCCTAGCGCTCCGGAGGCTGGAGCGGGGCTACCGTGGCGGGGTCCCCCTCGAAGCGAGGCGCCCCGTCGTCGCCGAGCCGGATGCCGATCATCCGGTGGGCCACGATTCCCGCCTTGGTGATGTCGACCTCGAGCAACGCGCCGCGACGATGGTGCACCGAGTGTCCCATGCCGGAGAACACGAAGTTACCGATGCCATAGGCAATCAGCTTGCCTCGGTACCAGACCACAGGCTGCACCACGTGAGCATGGGTGCCGACAATCAGATCAGCGCCGCCATCGATGAACTCCCGGGCGAGCCGCCGCTGCAGCGGCAAGGGCTCGACCTCGTCCTCGGGCCCCCAATGGTTGAACACCACCAGCACGTCCACCTGGGGGCGGGCTGCCTCCACATCTCGGCGCGGGTTGCTCGGCGTGTAGTAGTAAGCAATCAAGCCGACCTTGATCCCGCGGATCTCGCGAATGAAAGGCGGCTGGAGTTTGGGCGTGAAGCTCTCCTGGCCAAAGTGCGCCAACCCGCCGGCCTCCAAGTTGCGGATCATGTCGCGGAAGCCCAGCTCGCCGAAGTCCATGGCGTGGTTGTTGGCCACGCTCACCAAATCGAAGCCTGCCTGCTTGAGCACGTCGATGGCCGCCGGCGGACAACGAAACGGGTTGTGGCCCGTCGACACCTCGCCGAGCCATGACCGAACACATTCTAGATTGCCCACCAACAGGTCGGCGGACCTCAGGCGCTTGGCCACGTGGGAGAACGGATAGTCGGGGCCGATATGCTCTGCCACCGGCTTACCCTGGGCCAGGGCGGCGATCCGGTGCCCAACACTCATCGTCAGCGCCAGGTCGCCGGCAAAGCTGAGCCGCACCGGCGGCGGCTGGGCAGTGGCCGCCCCGGAAGGGGATGGTGGACTGCCGCGAGCCGCTGCCCCCGCGGCGCCGCTGGCAGCTGAGCGAGCGGACGTCACAACGACCGAGCGGTTGGGCTGGCTGGGGCCGCTGCCCGCGTCGGTCTTGGCCCCCTCAGGATGACTGCACCCTGCTAGCACCCACAGCACCGCCCCCATCAACGCCCGCAGGAGTCCATATCGAGAACAGCTGGGGTCGGCCGCGAACATCCTGCCACCTTGGTAGCCTGGGCCAGCAGCTAGCGCCACTTGCACGTCCGAGACGTGATCTCGCCCGTCTACCGCCCTTGCCTCCGTGCAGTCTCACTGGATCGATCCGCCACCAATGGAGCGCCATTTTCTTGCGCGATTTCCGGAACCAAGGCGGACTGGCCAGTGTCACTCCTTCTGAACGGTCGCTGAGGACGCGCGAAGGCAACGGATGCCGAGCGCAACAGTGGCCGCCTAACAGCAATGCCGGCAACCGAGACCGCTCGGTTCATCAGCCAGGCGACAAGAGGACAGCCATGACCACGACCCACACCACCTCTACCGATCTCTCTACACCCTTTGGCGACGAGGTCCCGCGGACCGCTGACCGGCCGGCACTGCCCGGCGCCAGCGAGACGTCGATGAGTGCCCTAGAGATCATCATACGCTGGGGCGAGACCGTCCTGGAGGCACAGCACCTCAATCCGCCGCGCAGCTTCTACCTCGGTGACGGCACCCACCAGAGCGGCTGCGACGCCTTGCTGCCCGCCAAGACCCTGGGCGCCACCCGGGTGCCCCTGGTCGAGGTGGACGACAGCGGCAGGATCGACGCTGTGGTTCCCTGCGGGGCGAGCGCCAAGAGCACCTTGGACGACGGTCCGACCATCGAGGTAGCCAGCGCTGCCACCGAGGTGCAGAAGCTCGCCCTGGCTCCCGGCCAGCGACTCACCGTCGAGCAGGGCGACTTCATCTTCGAGATCCGCGGCGTCGAGGCTCCACAGAAGGTGCAACGAGGACGCAAGCTAAGCAAGCGGGGCGCCATCTCCACCTTCCTGTCCGCAGCCCTGCACGTCGGCCTCTTGGCCGCCACCGCGGCGCTCGTGCCGGCCATCGCCGAGGCGGGCGACGACACCGTGACCGAGGAGCAACACTATGTGATGCAGCAATACCTGGACAGCGCCGCCGAGCTCGAGCGGGAGGCCCTGAACGCCGAGCCCAGCGACGGCAGCGCCGCCGATGACGACAGCGCCGCCGCCACCAAGGACCCACAGGCCAGCCTCGAGAGCGCAGCCACGCCCTATGGGCCCCGCAACGGCACGCCCACCAACGGCCACGTCGGTCCCAGCGACTCGATGACCCGTGCCGATGCCATTGCCGACGCGCGCGAGTTTGGTGCCATCCAGCTCCTGGCAGCCCTCCAATTCGGCAACCAACCAAGTCCTTGGAACACCAAGCTGGTCGACGACGGCTTCCCAAGCCTCGACGGCGTGCAGTGGGGCAATGACCCCTTCGCTGGACCAGGCCCGCTAGAATTGTCCGGCACCGGTGAAGGCAGCAACAGCTCCATAGCCCTCTACCGGGTGCCAGACCTGACCCCGAGGGTCCCGACGAGTCACTTCGCC
>JAUVCD010000455.1 GCA_030590865.1 Myxococcales bacterium
CGTCCCGCAGTCCAGCAAGCTCCCGCAAAGCCAAAGCCGGCGCGTCTGAGAAGCCGGCACGAGCCTCGGGCACTGGCTCACGAGCACGACGGGGCCACGGCAAGACGAACGGTAAGAAGCGCAGAGCCAAGGGGTAGATAAGCGGAGTTTCGCTTTCGCTTCCGCGATGGGCCCGCGCTCGACCCCGTCGCTGCTATGCGTCCCTGGTGGGCGGCTTTTCGAGGGGGATCGGGTCACTCGCTCGTCTTGGTCAGGACGATGCTACCGAGGTAGCCGAAGCGGCCTGTCCCAGCAGGGCTGACGGCAACTTGGAGGACCATGTGCCCACCGCTGTTGGGCGAGACGTCGGTGAACAGGGCGGTGTCGCTGGTGTTGTCACCGCTCTCCACGTCCACGAAGTCGCTCTCCAGCGTGTAGCGGGTGAGCCGCCCGAGCCCAGCGTCGTCGCCGCTGCGCGAAGCGAACAGTCGAACCTCGTACCGACCGTCATCCAGGTCGTCGAAGGTTACCGCAGCGGTTTCGACGAGAGCGGCGGTATGCCCGTCGAAGGAGCCTGTCCAGCAGACATCGAGGGACACCGTGTCGGGATAGCCGAGGGTGTTCGCCCCCAAGCCCAATTCGTTGGCCCCGGTGAAGGCATCGGTGATCAGCACGTCCACACCGGTGGCGGTGCCGGTCGTGTCGACCACGTCCAGCAGCGAGCCGGCGGTGCAATCGGTGACGACGTTCCAGCCGGTCACGACAGTATCGATGGTCCCGAAGTCGATCTGGATGGTCTGTCCGACCTGGAGAGGCGGCTGGCTGAACACGGGTGGCTGCTGGGTGATGCCCGTGGTGGCGTCAGAAACCGCCTGCAAGCGCTGGGCGTCTTGGCTGTCCAGCCCGAGCTCGCTCACGCCGGTGGCGACCACTCCGTAGATGGTGGAGTAGAGCACCAGGGCATTCAGATACCGACCATTGGGACCGGCGTGGTAGTCGTCCGTGCCGTGCAGGCGCAACGGGTCGGAGTCGGCGAGGTGCTGCTCCCAGGCATCACCCACGGGCGCGACCTGCACATCCGTCGCCGGATCGGCTGCGGCATTG
The DNA here is from genome assembly GCA_030590865.1 of Myxococcales bacterium. Lineage (GTDB taxonomy): Bacteria > Myxococcota_A > Polyangia > Polyangiales > Polyangiaceae > JAPYTK01. The sequence goes on from JAUVCD010000455.1 coordinate 1,084, forward strand.
GATGGGATGTAGCCGTCCGCGGCGTCGTTGTAGTGGACGCGGAGCTGAGCCTGCATTTCGGCAGGCTGTGAGAACGTTCCGGGGTAGATGGGATGGTCTGGATGCCGGGCCCAGGTTTCGTAGAGCACCACCTGCGCCTCGGGACTCGCCAACTTACTGCGGTCGTAGAACCAAGTGGCGGCGCTCTTGAACGCCACCGGGTCGCCAGCATTGTCGGTCGGGCGGGTGGAGTACTCCTGCAGGACCACGAAGTCCCACTGGCCCGCATCGACCAGGGTGAGGGACTCCGGTATCGTCTGGTGGCCTTCCAAGGTCTCGCCGCCGGGAGCACTGTAGTCCACCGTCGGCGCGGGCCAGCCGACGCTGGCGGCCAGGTCGCGCACCAGATGCGGTATCGGCCCTTGGTGGGTGAAGCTGTTGCCGATGAACGACAGACGGAGCGGCCGGTCGGTCGGAACTCCATCCCAGGCAGAGCCGCCGCCGCCGGCTTGGCCCCCACCAGCGTGATCCCCGCCAGCTCCTCCCGTCCCTCCAGAGGAGCCACCAGCAGAACCTCCCGCGCCGGGCCCCTCCGTCGGCTGCGGGGTTTGCTCTCCACCACAAGTGGCGAGGCCGACGAGCAGCCCGCAACACAGAAGCAGTGCGGCCCCATGACACTTCATGTTCTGACTGTAGACCGGCATGGGAGAGCTCGCCACCGAGGCGACCGGACTGGCGCAACCCAGGACCCGCTGCGAGGCCGTCGGTTGCACGGCTGCTCAGCGGGCGGCGGCCACGTTACGCATGGGGCTGCGGAGGGGCCGCGCCGGCGGTTGCACCCAGGGTGCTCTACGACGAGACGGTGTCACCAGTTTGCCGGAAGCAACCGGGTTCAGTTTAGAGGCCACGCATCCACTCTGGGCGTAGTAGCCCCTCATCACCGGCGTCGATCACAGCGCGCAGCGTAGCCAGAAGCCGGGGTTTGTCCTCTGGCAGATCGGCACGCACTGGAAGGTAGTTGCTGGCGTGGTTGGATGAGAAGTGGCAATCGCAAAGATCGGCTTGCTCGATCATCGTATAGAGCTCCTCCAGCAGTCCGAACTTGCCGGGGAGCTCGAAATCGCCTCGGGCTTGGAGGTCGCCCAGCGGTGTGCCGGGGATCACGGTGGTGGTCAGGGCAGCCACGAACGGTGGATCCATCTTGGTCAGGAGCTTACCCGTGTTCACGCTGTGCTGTCGGCTGAGGGCCACGCCGCCGACACCGAGCAGGACGATGACCGAATGAATGATCCCCGCCTCCTCGAGCCGCTCGGCGGTGGTGATGCACTCCGCAGCGGTGCCGCCCTTGTCGACGAAGCGCAGCACCTCGTCGTCCCCTGACTCGACGCCGTGGTATACGATGCTGAGGCCCAGGTCACGCAGCTGTTCCAGCTCGGTCACAGACTTGCGGTTGACGCTGCGAGTATCGCCGTAGATCCCCATTCGCCTGATCCACGGCAAATGGGCTCGAATCCCTTCGAGGATCTGCACCAGGCGGCGCTGAGACAGGATGAGCGCATCGCCATCACAGAGAAACGCGCGCCGGCTGACCTTGCCCTTGGTGGCTGCCCCCTTCAAATCTGCCTCGATAGTAGACCAGGGCTTGGCGCGGAACGGCTTGTCCCGATACATGCCGCAATAGGTGCAGCGGTTGTGACTGCAGCCCTCGGTCACCTGCAGGAGCAGGCTGCGGGCCTCGCTCGGGGGGCGATAGATGCGGCCGACGTGGTCCATGACTGAGTTACCAGGTGCAGGAGTCTACTGGCGCCGGGTGGCGGCTCGGTAATGGTTGGCGTCCCGGGGCTATGCGGCGCTCAGCGTCAACTATCGCGGATCCACTGGCTTCGGCAAGGCATTCATCAATGCCTGTTCTGGCACCCTGCTCCTGAGCCACCGTCTGGCCTCGAAACTCCAGTGAAACCAAGCAGCATTTGGTCCCGAGAATCGAGACCGAGAGTCGAACTCATCGAGATTCGTGCCCCCGAGATTCGAGTCCCCGAGATTCGAGCCTGCCGAGATTCGAGCCTGCGCAGGGCAAAGCGAGTAGAGCCGCGAGCCCCTCGATCTCACCGCCCTTCCGGCGTGGCGAGTCCCGGCCGGCGGTACACCCAGATCACCGGCACCCCATCAAGCCCTGCAATGTGGTCCGGGACCGAGGTCCCGAAGGCCACCCAGTTCTGAAACTCCTGCCCACTCATGTGTTTCTCGTGGTGGTAGAGCCCAAAATCAGCGCCCGCCACCGTCCCCACAGCGCGGAGGTCCTGCCGGAGCCGACCGTCGCGCTGCAACATGGTCCACGACTGCCGGGCGGTGTCGTGAACATAGATCCGGGCCCCCTTGGGTGCGGCCTCGTTGAGATAGCCGGTGACCGAACCGGTCGTGTAGCCCCAGAAGCCGCGATTGAGCCCCAGGTTGGCACCGCCGGCGGCCCCGCCTACCAGCGCGTTGTAACTGGACAGTCCCCAGGGGTGCACATGGCCGGCCTGAATGACCGGCGCAGACAACACCATGGCAACCACCGCCAGCTCGAGCCCCCTGCCGCGCAGCAAGGGCCGCAACGCGCCGTGGGCCCAGTGCTGCCGAGCCGCGACCAAGGCGCCTTGCACTCCCAGTCCCGCAAAAAGGGTCAGGAACGGATAGGCGGTCATCCAGTGCTTGGTGCCTCCGAAAATGGGCGTCGTGTTCGATAGCCAGGCGCCGTACTGCACCCCCAATGCCAGCAACCACAGCAGCGAGGTGGCAGGATCGGGCAACGATTCCGGCTCACCCGCTGCGTGGTGACCTGCGATGCGCCCCCGCACCCAAGCGTAAGGTAGCGCCAAATCGCGACGCAGCGCAGTCACCATCCCGGTGGCGAAGCAGAGCAGCGTGACCACCGGCACGGTGGCCGCGGTCATCAGGAAGGCGTAGGTCCGCGGCATGGGCGGTTGCCAGTAGTTCCGACCGAGGAACTCCATGTTGTAATAAACATGATGCAAGTGGAATTTGGCATAAGCGGTGAAGCGAACCACCGGGTCATGCCAAAGCCACGGCCAGGTGGCGTATAGCAAGGCCGGACCAATGAAGGCCATGCAGAGCAGCGAGGCGACGGCGCGCCGCACGACCTGTCGTCTCGTCATGCCGCGCACCATGCCCGGAGCCAGCGCCAGCAACGCATGAAGAGTGAACACGATGGGCAGGAACCAAGAGTTGTGCTTGGTGTTGAGCGCCAGACCGAAGCTCACCCCCACGGCCAGTGGCCATAGCCAGCCGCCGCGCCCGAGGCTGCGCCAGTAGCAATAGGCGCAGAGCATCCACATGGTGACGACCGGCGCATCGAAACACGCCAGGTGGGCGTGGAAGAAGAACCGTGGGATGGCGGCCAAGGACACTGCAGCCACCAGACCGACCAACCGTCCCCTCGCCCGGGCCCCCCAAAGATAGACCAGCCCAACGCCGATGCCGCTAAGCGCCATGGCTGGAAAGCGGAAGCTGGTGCCTTCCATGCCGAACAGCTCGAAGCGCTCCCAGCCGAGCCAGTGGGATAGCGCAAAGAGGCTCTTCACCAGGGCCGGGTGCTCGTGGTTCACACGCCAATGGGCGTCGACAGTCTCGAGGGCACGCTGGCTGTCGTTCAGGAGCAGCTCGAACCAACGCTGATAGGAGCCTGCGGCGTGAAAGTAGAAGCCTTCGTCCCGGGCATAGCCCAGCTCGCGGACACCGGCGAGCAGGATGGCGGTGTAGCCGACCGCCAGCAACGCAGCGACCAAGGGATCGATCCAGCCCTGGGGCCGCGGCTGCCCACAGGCCCGCTGCCAGTCGCTCCCGACGTCGGTGAATGTCCGGCTCATCGGGTGCGCGCCTCGAAGCAGAAGTGGCGGTGGCGGTGGTCGCTAGAGCTGACCGCGAACTCGACGCTCGCCCCGGTCGTTCTGGCATGATCACCGAGCTGCATCTCGAAGGCTGACCAGCCGTCACCATCCCGATGGGTGGTCCGCCCAACCTCGTCTCCATTGACTCGAATCCGAAGCTCGATGGGCGCACCACGACGCTCGCGCTCGACGATCCAATAGAGGCCCCCATGGCCCACGATGGCGTCGCCCAAGGCAACGTCCCGATAGCGGATCACCAGCTCTCCCCGACGAGGCGGATGAGCCCACAAGCAACGACGGGCCCGGAAGTCCTGGTCGGCGATGACGGTGACCCCGACGTTGAAGAAGCCGCTGCCGCGACACTGAAAACGTTGCCGCGGAAAGGTCGGATGTCCGCCGAGACCACCAGCGAGAACCGGTGCGTTGGCCCGCCATGGGCAGCGGGTCGGTCCTGGTATCCACACTTCGGCGCGAGCTGGCGACAGGGCCTCCACGAAATCGAGCACCGTGGGCGCGGGCGCAGGGTTCTCGAGCTTCCGGATGACGAACCCACCTCGGGTCTCGCGCCTCAGCTCGCGCCAACCCGCAAGCTCTGGATCGCGCTGGCCCAGCACCGACACCTCGACCGCCGTGCCATATCCCGAAAGGTCAGGTCGCGCGATATCGGACAGCGGCATGACCTCATCGCCTAACGCGCTCCGTGCCAGCGGCTCGGCCCAACGAGGCGCCACAACCACCAAATCGCCGGCCTGCCGCAGCCGCGCGACAGGCTCGGCCAAGCGGGCGTATTGCCTGAAACTCGGAGCGCGGGTGGCGAAATACTGGTCGGCCAGCAGCTCGACCACGCCGACTAGGGGCAATGCCGCCATCCAGTAGCGGGCCAGCCAAGCTAGTGCACGGCGGCGGGCACTCATGGGTTGAGCACCTCGCCACCGTCCTCGTCCTCGCGCCTTCTCCACCACAAGAGGGTGAGTAGCCCGATGGTGACCGAGCAGAGCCCCAAGCCAAGCAACAGCCCTGGCGGGCGATACCAGAACGTCACTTCCCGGGCGCCTGCCGGCAGCTGCGCGGCGATCAATCGCCGGAGGGGCCGCACCTCGAGCTCCCGCTGCCCCAGAGCCCCTGCGCTGACCTCAGCGTGCCAGCCGGACCGATGATGCATGTTCAGGACGAGAACGTCACCGGCCGCAGCGGCAGGCAACGATACCCGGATCTGGTTCGGGGAGAACTGAGCCACCTCGGCCTTTGCCCCACCTTCGAGATAGGCCTCGCCACGGTACCCTCGGCGCCCCCGTGCGGCAGCCGCCCACGTCCAACCCTTGGCGCGAGGCACACCATAGCAATTCAGCACGCCCGTATTGGCCATCATGCTGAGCAGCATCGGGCCCGCCCAGTCCCGCTTCTTGTACTGGAAGGGCGGATTCACTGAGAAGTGGAAGGAACGCCCCGCTGGAATGTCAGGGGCCTGCATCCACATGGCATCTCGCATCGGCTTCTGGGCAACCTGGGCTACATTGAGGGCCAACAGGCTGACCACCGCCGTCAATGCCAGGTCGAGCCATGGGTGTCGACGTCGGCGACGATCGACGATCCGACCGATCCCAGCCGCAGCGACCAGGGCGAGCAAGAGGACCGCTGGATAGAGAAACCGGGAGGGGACGTGTTGGGACTTGAAGACCGGCACGTGCTGGTGCAGCAGCGTCCAGGGCGCGAACTTGTGGAACGCTCCGAAGCCCAGCACCAGCAGCAACAAACCGACCGCCTTGTAGGCTCGCTCACGACGCCCCTCGACGAAGACCACCCCGAGGGCCAAGAGGGCAAGCCCGGCGCTGGAGATGTACATCCCCCACTCGTGCCAGCCATAAGGAGACACCTTGGCCGGCCGTGAGTAAAACCGTTGATTGGGATCGGTGAGCAGGGTGACGAAGGCGCCGAGACTCAGTCGTTCGCCCGACGGGATGAGTCGGGGATCGGTGGAGAACGTGTCGAGGATCGGCAGCAGCTTGGGCGCACTCAGCCCTAACCCGATGAGGCCGCCGAGGGCCAATAGCCACAAAGGTCTGACGCTGCGGTCCTGAATGGCGCTCACCACCGCATAGCAGCCGAGAACGAGCACGGTGTGAGGGAGCGGATAGATTCCGCCCGAGTAGACGAGCATCGCCAGGCCGACGCCTAGCAGCACCAGGTGGCGCAGCCGTCGATGCTCCCCCCGGCTGCGCTCGAAGAAGTAGAGGCACCAGGGCAGATAGGCGTAGGCCAGATGCCAGGCATGGCCCGAGGCAATCTGCAGCCCCCAACGCCCGTTGACGGCCCACAGGGCCGCGATGAGCAGCCGGGCACCGTGGCTCTTGGTGAAACACGACCCGAGCGCGTAAGCACCAAAGGCGCCTAGCAGCCCCATCCCCGCCACCTCGACCCTGATGGCGAGGGGCATGGGCAACGTCAGGTAGGCTGGCAACCAGGGGGACACCAGGTTGGTCCCCCCTTCGACGTAACCCCAAGAGGGGTAACCGCCGCAGGCGTAAGGATTCCAGCCAGGAAACTGGTGGTGCTCCAGAAGCGATGTCTTGACCAGATAACGAAAGGACGTCACCACGTCCCAATCGTGAAATCCGTAGGTCGAGGTGTCGTCAAACCACGGGCGCACGACGGTCCACACGGTGGCGACGAGCATCACCCAGGCCACCGTGGCGGCAGACGCTCGCCAAGGGCGTTTCTGTATCGCCAACCACCAGCGCTCCACCGCTGCCCTCACGAGAGCGGACGATAACGAGATTGTGCGCCGGGCGCTAACTATGGCGCACCAGCGTCCGAGGGCGATGTCCCGCTACCGCTGCCCGCGTCGCCCTCCGGGGCGCCGCCATCGGTGACCAGGGTCGGGTCCTTCTCCGCAACCTTGGCCCCTGGCTCCACCCCGATCGTCT
>JAUVCD010000320.1 GCA_030590865.1 Myxococcales bacterium
ATTCGTGACCACAAGCGCGGCATATATACTCGTAAGTCGGCATCTTTATGACACTCATGTAGGTACGTATGCCCTGAATGTCAAGGCGCCAGAGGCCCTCGTGGACCGTCGATTTCGCTGGAATGTCAGAAGGGAACCGAATACAACCTACGTAGCCATATCATGCATGGCGTGACGGTGCATGGCCATACAATCTATGACCATGCACGGTCATGTTGATGGGTATGTCCGTGGTCGGCCATTGGTCGACTTCCCCTTGCGCGTGTCGCAGAAGCACCCCATGAATATTCGCCGAAACGCCTGATAGCCGGTCGGCGCAGCCTCAACCCATGCATATCAAGAAGCTTGAGATCTGCGGCTTCAAGTCGTTCGTCGACCGCACTGTCATTCATTTCGACCACGATGTCATCGGCGTCGTGGGACCCAACGGGTGTGGCAAGTCAAATGTCGTGGACGCAATCCGCTGGGCCATGGGTGAGCAGTCTGCCAAGGCGCTTCGGGGCAAGGCGATGGGCGACGTGGTCTTCAACGGGTCAGAGACCCGCCCCCCAGCTGGCTTCGCCGAGGTGACGCTCACCTTCGACAACAGCGACCCCACCATGGCGCAACAGCTGCCTCTGCAGTACCGGGATTACTCGGAAATCGCCGTCACCCGGCGGGCCTTTCGCGGTGATGGGAGCAACGACTACTTCATCAACAAAACGCCCGCTCGCCTGACCGACGTGGACGAGGTCTTCCTGGGCACCGGGGTCGGACGTCAGGCCTATTCGATCATCGAGCAGGGCAAGATTGGCGTCATCGTCTCGGCCCGGGCCGAGGACCGTCGGGGGCTCATCGAGGAGGCCGCCGGGATCACCAAGTACAAGGCCCGACGGCGCCAGGCGGAAAACAAGATGAACCTGACGCGCCGGAATCTGGTGCGGGTCGGGGACATCGTGTCGGAGATCGAACGACAGGTCGGCAGCCTCAAGCGCCAGGCCGCCAAGGCACGGCGCTTTCTCCGCTATCGGAGCGAGCTCGAGCATCTGATGTTGTGGGAGGCTTCCCACAAGCTGCTCGAGCTGATCGTGCTGCACGCCGTCGCAGAGAACTCTCGGGCAGAGCTCACCACGAAGGTGGCCAGCGATCGGACTGAGGTCGACACCCGTGATGCCGAGAACGAGGTCCTGCGGCAGCAGGCCCAAGACGTCGAGCAGCAGACTGAGCGGGCTCAGAACGCGGCTTTCATATCAGACAACGACGTCCGTGAATGTGAGACCCGGCAGGAGCGCGCCGCCGAGCGCTACGTCCAGCTCAGCGGCAGGCTAGCTCAAGCTCAGAGCGAGCAGCTCGAGCTGGAGCGCAAGGCAACCGCCCTCGACGAGGAGCACCAAGACCTCGCCTCCCAGTTGGAGACCGTCGAGCGCGAGCAACAGAGTGAGCAAGGCCACGTTCAGATCGAGATCGACAAGCTCCAAGCTCTGCAGCTCGAGACCGATACCGCCAATGGCAGGCTGGCCACGTTGCGCCATGACGAGGCCGGCGCTGTCGCCTCGATAGCTCGTGGCGAGGCGGAGCTGGCGGGTTTCGAGCAGCGGTCCAATGAGATGACTCAGCGCCAGCAACGCCTCAGCGCCGAGTTCGACCGTCTTGCCGAAGAGCAGGAACAGCTAGAGAGCCAAAGAGAGACGCTCACCGAGCAGGTGGCCCAGCTGGTCAGCCGCAAGCACGCCATGTGCGATGCTCGCGATGCCCTCCAGAACGAGCTACCCACGCTGCGGGATGACGTCCGTGAGCGAGGTGCCGCCGTCGAAGAGCAGCGCGCCGAGCTCAACCGGCGGAGCAACCGGCTTCAGGCCCTCGAAGAAGTCTCCGAACGGATGGAAGGAGTCGGCGCTGGCGTCCGCAACTTGCTCCAATCGGGTGACCCAGCGCTCGGTGGCATCATCGCCGACCGCATCGAGGTCCCAGCCAAATTCACCGCTGCTGTCGCCGGCTTGGTCGGTGATCGACTGCAGTGCGTGGTGGTGGACGATTTGGATCGAGCCCTCGAGCTGCTTCGCGGGCTAGCCGCCGAACGTCAGGGCCGAGCCACCATCATCCCCCGACAGCCGTCCTCGGCGACCGACCCAGCACACCAGCCGACGCCAGACCTGCTCACGCCGGCGCCTTCGGACACGGACGACGGCGTCATCGGCTTGCTCATCGACCAAGTGAGCTTCGCCCCTGAGGATGCCGCTGTGGTGCGTGCCCTCCTTGGCAATGCCCTGGTCGTCAGTGACGCTGATTGTGCCAAGCGCCTCAGCGCCCACCAGCTGCCTGGCGACATCGTCACCCAGGACGGCACGGTGTTCCACGCCGACGGTCGCATCACCGGCGGCGCCGACGACGCCCTCGCCGCGGGCATGCTGGAGCAGCAGCGTGAGATGCGCGAGTTGGGCGAGCTCGTGGGCACGCTCACCGCCACACAAGAGACTGCAGAAGAGGACCTCGCGGCACTCCGTGAGCGCCACGGGAAGCTGCAAGATGCGCTCGACGAATCCAAGAGTGAGGCTCACGATGCGGTCATCGCAATGGTCACCGGTGAGCAAGACCTTCAGCGCCTCGATCAGCAGCTGAAGCTGCACAGCCAGAGACGCGACGAGGTGGCTGCTGAGCTCTCGGAGATCGAACAGGCCATCGCAGCGGCTCGGGGCGATCAGGAGCAGACGCTCGCCTCGCTCACTGAAGCCAGGCAACGGCACGACAGCACCAGCACCACCCTCGCGGAAGCGGAGCAACACGCCGTGCAGCGCCGCGAGCAGCTTACGGAGCAACAAGCCACCTACACGGAGCGCAAGGTCCGTTTCGCATCCATCAGCGAGCGTACCAGTGCCTGTCAGGCTGCCGTCGTGCGGGTGGGTCGGGAACACACCGAGCTCAGTGAGCGCCTCGCAGCCCTCGAGTCCGAACGGCTCGCCGCCGCGACAGAAGCCGGGCAGGTCGCCGCCACCATCTTCGCCAGCCGGGGAGAGCTGTTAGACGCCAAGGTTGCCGCGCGGGCAGCCCACGTTGCCTTCGAGAGTGCTCGAGAAGGGCTCGACGATGCCCGGCACAGCCTGGTGATTCGCGAGGCAGAGTTGCGCGAGATGCGCGCCACCCTCCAGGAGCTGACCGAGCAGCTGCAGACCCATGAAATGGAGCTGCAGCGACTGACCCTCGAGCGGGAGCATCTCGAGGAGGGCGTCCGCGATCGCTTCCGAGGGCTCGAGCTTGCCAAGGTGGTCGGTGACTACCACGCCAAGCGCGAGCTGGCCGACGGCGAACGGCAACGGATTCGCGAGCTGACTCAACTGATCGACCGCATGGGTTCAGTCAACCTCGACGCCATGCAGGAGTACGAAACCGCCGCGGAGCGCTACACCTTCTTCACCGAACAGCGAGATGATCTGGAAAAGGCGCTGGCGGATCTCGAGAAGGCCATCAGCCAGATGGACCGCGTGTCACGGCGTCTGTTCAAACACGCCTTCGAGGGCATCAGCCGCCGGTTCACTGAGATCTTCCCCAAGATGTTCAGAGGCGGAAAGGGTGAGCTACGGCTTACCGATCCCGACGACATGCTCGGCACCGGTATCGACATCCTGGCACAGCCGCCTGGCAAGCGTCTCGGTCACATCGAGCTGCTCAGTGGCGGCGAAAAGGCCTTCACGGCTGTCTCCCTGCTGCTCGCGATCTTCCGCTTCAAGCCGTCGCCCTTCAGCATTCTCGATGAGGTCGACGCGCCGCTAGACGATGCCAACGTCGGCCGTTTCATCGAAGCGATCCGCGCCATGACCGATCGCTCCCAGTTCATCGTCATCACTCACAGCAAACGCACGATGCAAGCGGTCGACGTGCTCTACGGCGTCACCATGCAGGAGCCTGGGGTGTCCAAGCTGGTCGGCGTCCGAGTTGGTGAAGCCCAGAACCGGAGCGTCACCCACCGTCTTTCCGAGCCGGCTCCACCCATGGATGGCACACCGAGCGATGGCACGCCGAGCGATGGCCAGCAGGTCGACGTCGACGGCGATGGCGTCGACGCAGTCGCAGAGGAACTAGCGGCCGAGGAGACGAGCCAGGATCCATCCTCGGCCGTCGCCTGACGGACCAACGGTCACAGCCACAGCACGCGGAAGCTCGGTGGTGGTGGCCCGTGCTCGGCCACCAGCTCGCAGCGCTCGCAGGCTCCGGGATAGCCTCGCAGTTTCTTGCACTCCAGGCATTCGTCCAGAATCTCGCGGGTGCGGACAAGCTCGGCCTTCAGCCGGGTGAACACCTCGATCTTCTCGTCTAACGCGGCGATCTGTGGCTCCATGGCGGCCACCACCGCGGCCGCAGCTTGCCGCCCGCTGGAGGCACCCTCTTTAGTCTCCAGCAGGCCCCTGATCTCGTCGAGCGACAACCCCGCGGCCCGCATGTCGGTGATGAACCGCAGGCGTTCGAGCTCACGACTGCCAAACAGTCGGTGCCCCCCTGCGCTCCGCCGGTCGGGACACAGAATCCCTGCCTCCTCGTAGAACCTCACGGTACGAAGGGTGTTTCCAGTCAGCAGCGCCATGTCACCGGTGGTGAGCAGGCCGTCGGTCCGTTCCCGCCGCTCGGCAGCGGCAGAGCCGGACGCGCCCGGTCCCTCCATCTCTTCACCGGCCACGCGCCTCGCCGCCCGCCCTCTTCGCTGGGTTGCTGATCGGTTGCTCACCGCTGCCAGAGCTTAGGGAGCACCCCTGGTTCGGTCAAGGGCAGCCACCGGTGGCTCGAGCGGCGAATTGGCGCTACTTCGAGGTAATCTGCACCCCCGCCGAGGTTGGGCGCGGTACGGCAAAGGCCTGCCGGAAGGTGAGAATGAGCCCGTCCAGCGGCGAGGTCGGCATCCCTGGATCGCAGGCAAGGCTTTGGTCCGCCCGCAGGCAGCGGTCCTCGGTGAGCGCGAAGCCCCAGTCAACGCGCATCACCGTCCGCTCCAGCTGCGGAAAGAGCACCCTTAGGCCGAAGCCAGCGCCCTGCTTCATCCGCAGTTGGCCGAACTCGTCGAAGGCATCGGCCACGTCATAGAAGAGGGCTCCGCCGACCTGCACGGTCCACAGTGAAAAAGCCCGGGAACGAAACTCCAAGTTGGAGGCGAGCAAATGGTCACCGATGAAGAGCCCACTGGCGTAGCCCCGCAGGCGACCGCCACCGCCGAGGGTGACGAAGCTATTAGAGAAGTTGTGCCCCCGGAAGGCCATCGTCCCGTCGTGGACCAGCCGGCCAATCACGAATCTGGGGCTGACATAGCGGAAGCCAGTCTGGACGAGGGAGTCGTAAATGGCCTCACCCCTAGGCTCGGCCTCCAACGTGCCGCTCACGTAGCCACGACCGAACCCATCCCCAACCTTCAGGCTGTAGGCCATGGTGGCGCGATAGCCGAAGAAGTTGCGAGTTGAGCCGAACACCTCGGCCACCGGATAGAACCGAAGGTAGAGCTCAGGGCCGAGCACGTAGCTCTCCTGCAAGCTCATCGTCTCCATGTCGAGCAGCGATGCGAAGCTGTTCAGATACAAGTGGTATTGGACGAAGGGGCCATTGCGCGTGTCGCTCATCGGCAATTCGGAGTCGACGAAAGCACGGGCCGCCGCCGGGTCGTAGGCGCCGAGATCGGGCGTGCGGAACACGCTCCGCTGGGCCTCTGCTCCAAAGGTGACGTCACTCTTTACATCGGTGCCATAGGAGCGGGTTGCCGAGACCCTCCCGGCAATGATCTCGCTGTCCCACTGGTAGGGGATCCCATCGTCGACACCGTCGTCAGGGTCGCGATCGAAGCTCGCCTGGTTGGTGCCAATGAAGCGGCGACTCACCTCGGTGTGCCAAGACGCCACCGCCCCCCAAGACCACTTCTGCCGCGTCGAGTAGAGGGGCAGCCCATATTGGACATCACCAAAGGACCCCTCGATCTCCCCGGTGGCGTGGTTGACGATGACGTTGCCGTCCACGGCCGCAAGGGTGCGACTGCCGGCCAGCCGCGGCTCGTAGGCCTTACCGCCGAAGGAGAGGGTATCGGGCTCGTAGATGACCTGGGCGAGCACCCGCCGGTGGGTGCCGGCGAGGTTCTCCTCCGAGGGCTGCAGCATCAGGTACTCGAGAGCACCGCCCTGGAAGCGGTAGTCCGAATTGAGCCGCAAGCTCCAGATGTCCTTGGCGATCACCAGGACCCGAACCGTATCCGGCTCGCCGGTGGCCAGCGGCGCAATAATCACCAGCGATTCCTGTCTGAGCGCCCGGATGTTGCGCTCGCTCTCTCGGGCCAATTGCTGCTCGTAGCGCTCGCCTCGCAGAAACAACAGCTCTCGCCGAATGACGTGGTCCCGACTGTTGGCGTGAAACCAATTCAAGAAGTTAGGTGCTGGATCCCGCTCCTCGATGACGTCGAGCACCTCCACATCAATGCCGACGATCCGTTTGCCCGCCGGCTGGGGATCTAGGGTGACGCCACGACTCTCCAGTACCAAGTCGAGCGTCTCCTGCTCGTAGTCCGAGTATTCCTCGTCAGCAGGCGTGGCTGACGCGGGCTGCGCCACCGTCGCGCACATCAGGGCAAGCACCAGAGCGGTGGTGCGATGCAGAGGGCTCACTGGTTGGAGGGTAGTCCCTCGAGCGCCTGGATCGTAGCGCCAAAAACACGCGGTCGTGGCTGACCACGCAGGCCGTTGCGCCTAGACTGCTCCGATGGTCGATCGGAAGGTGGTAGTGGCGGCCCACGGGCACTGCTTCGACGGTCTCGTCAGCGCCGCGATGTTCACCCATCTGAGGCGCCGCATCGACCGCCGAAGCCTGGCGTTCAGCTACCGCTCCTGTGGCTACGGACCGAAGCTACGTTTCGTGCCCGACCGGTGGCTCAATGGTGACGAAAACGCCGTGGTGGACTTCCGGTACACGCCCAGCGAACGGCTCACCTGGTACTTCGACCATCACGCCACCGCCTTTGACTCGGACCAGCAGCGTGACGAAGCGCTTGGCCGCTCGAAACGCTTCTTCTACGAGCCGACCTATGGCTCGTGCACCAAGCTGATCGTCGAGGTCGGCCAGAACCGCTACGGCATAAACTTCGACCGCTTCACAGAGCTCATCCGCTGGGCCGACCAAATCGACAGCGCCGACTTCGAGTCGGCTGAGCAAGCCATCGACCGGAGCCATCCGGCAATGCAATTGGCCGCCGTCGTCGAGCAAAAGGGCGACGCCGGGCTGCTCAAAGACCTGGTCGCCAAGTTGCTCGAGAGTCCGGTCGAGGACGTCGCTGAGAGCGATGAGATTCAGCAACTTTGGCAGCCACTCAAGACGGCACGGCAGACCGCCCATGACCGCATCGAACGAAGTCTGACCCGTGAGAGCAACGTGGTCTTCGTCGATCTCCACGAGGCACCGCTAGAGGGCAGCGGAAAGTTCGTCGCCTATTCGATGGTTCCCGATTGCGCCTATTCGGTCTCTCTGCTCCGCATGCGACAGCACTTCAAGCTGTCCATCGGTTACAACCCTTGGTCGAACAAGCCCCGAGGTCATGACATTGGGGCCATTTGCCAACGCCACGGCGGCGGTGGTCACCCGGTCGTTGGCGCGATTTCCATGTCCCTCGACCAACTAGACGAGGCCCGCGCTTTGGCCCGCAAGATCGTCGCGGAGCTCAATCGTTGAGGGCCCGTCGCCAGGTGGCCTACCGGGAGCTGCCAAGCCCCTTGTTGCTTGGCCACCGCGGCTGCCGCACCATCGCACCTGAGAATACCATCGCCGCCATCGACGGCGCCGCTGCGGCCGGCGCAGCCGGGGTGGAGATCGATGTTCGCTCTTGCGCTACTGGTGAGCTGGTGGTGGCCCATGATCCAACCCTGGCGCCGGTCACAGGGGGCCGGGACGAGCGACTCATTGCGGAGCTGAGCCTCGGCGAGCTGCGCAGGATCGACCTGGCGGGCGCGCAGCAGCGGAGCACCACCCACCGGATAGCGGAGCTAGGCGAGGTGCTCGCCCGCTGTCGACAGCTGGGCCTGGCCGTCAATGTCGAGATGAAACGAGATGTGCCCAGCCGCAGCGCCGTCGTGCGGGCCACGGCAACTCACCTCGCGGCCCTCGAACCAGACCAGCCCTTCGTCGTGTCTTCCTTCGATCCTGCCATGCTCGCTGGGCTGCGGCTGCTCGCCCCGACCCTCCCGGTGGCGCTGCTGCTGCATCGCGCTGGCCGGCGCTACCATCTCGAGCTCCTTGCGCGACCGCTGGGGGCGGTGGCCATCCACGTCGAGCGCACCATGGTCAGCAGGCCGCTGGTGCGGCGCTGGCGCGCCCGCGGACTACGAGTCGTAGCCTGGACGGTCAATCACCTCCAAGAGGTGCGCGACCTCTACAGTATCGGCGTCAACGGCTTCATCAGCGATGACCCCGCACACCTGGAGCCCGAGCTCCGGCGGCTCAGCGGCGCTACTGACAGTTCACGAAGACCTTCTTGACGCCACCAGGGACCGGCTGGCTGAACGCGCCATCCGGGATCGGTGGATTGAAGAAGACTTCCTTGTGCTGAAAGATCACGTCGTCACCCCGGTGAGGTACCACCATGCGGATGGACCGTGGGATCTCGACGTTGCACGGGCCACCGCTCGGCGGGATGTCCGGGTCGAGCCCATCCTCGTCGACCCGCGGCGGTGCGGTCTTGGCCACCTGGTGGTTGGACAGCTCGGCAGAATAGAGGATTTGGCCGCCTTGAGTGACCTCCACCTCGGTCACCCGAAGTCGCTGCTCTTGCCACGGCTTGTCGTAGTCCTCGTCGTGCACCACCAGAACAACCCGCTGTGATGCGCCGTGCTTGCTGGGAACATCGATGCGGTAGTGTCCATCCTCCCAGGCGAGGGTCGGCTCTGAGGGCTGGTGGACCAGTAGCGGCGCCTCGCCACGCAGGAGCGCCACCAGCACGTGGCCTGGCACCGGGACCTGCGTCAATCTCGCCAGATTGCAGGCGCTGGCTGGACCATGGAGAAACTGCTTGCTCTTGGTGTCCAGCATCTGAAAATCAGTGCCGTTCGACGTCAGCGTGTAGAGCATCGCGCCGAAGGGACTGACGACGTCGATGCGCACCCGGGCGGGATTGACGGCGAAGAGGAAGACCTCACCGCGAACCCTCCCCTGGGCGGAGAAGTGGTCGATCTTGCCATCCCCCTGGATGCCGTTGGCGCAGGCGAAGGTTTGCTTCATCTGCGCCAGGGCATCGTGGGCCGTGGGAAACTGAGACTTGGGCGGAGGCTTTGGACACCCGGTCACGGCCAGCACCAGGAGCAGTGCCCCGGCGAGACGTTTGATCAGGTGACCGGTGGCCCCCGCCGATTCCCTAGTGGAGGCTGTCGGGCACAGCACCGCTTGGGCATCCATCGCAGCGAGGCTCCTGTGAATCTCGGTCACGAAGCGCGCAGCGCCTCGAACAGATCGACGTCAGGAATGGCGATTGGGTGCGTTGACCGGACCACCGCCACCCGGTGCTCTTCGCAAAGTCGCGCCAGAGCCAGGCCGTCGAGCATGGTCACCGGCAAGACGCCGCTCACCGAGGCCTCCTCTCGGGCACCGCTCAGCACCTGTCCGCCAGTGATGATCCAACCCATCTTCGCTGTGTCGTAGTGATGGGCGGTTCCTCTGAGCTCGGTCACGCGCTCTCGGCCCAAGTCCCGGCCATCCTTCCGGATGATGATGGCCAGCGTGAGACCTTCACCGTCACCGACCTGACCGGGCAATACACCACTGGGTGTGTGGAGTACGCCGGAGAAATGGGCTTCCGCTCCCGAAGCGCCTGGGAACTTGATCTGGTGAAGCTGGGTGACTCCCATGCTCTCCAGCAGGGTTACACAGAGCTCGATGAAGGCGTGCCCCGGCAGCTCGCCGCATTTGCGGATGAAGGCGCGCCGAGAGGCCTCACGATAACGAGCCAAGGCGCCCACGACCTCGCGCTCCAGACGAGCAAGATCGGGGTCCAAGAGCCATTCGGTGAGCCCCACGCGACCGCCGGCAATCCGGAACCGAGGACGTAGGCCGACAGTGGCTCGGCGGGCCAGATCCGCCCGCACGGCCGCAGCAATCTGGGACTGGGCGAGCTGGAGGTCACCGGAGAGCTTGCCCCGCCGCTGCGCCGTTTCGGCGATCTGGCGCAGTGACACGGCGCCGACGGTTCGGTCGAAGGAGCTCAAGATCAGCGCGACGGCGTCGGCGAGATCCCGACCGGCGAGGCCGTCCAGTGCTGGGGTATCGGCCGGCGCCAACTCGATGACCTGGGGGCCCCGCGGGGGTCCGTTGTCACCATTGAAGGCCGGGCTGGTGGTGTACGACGACAGCCCGCTGGTATCTTGTGGCTGCTCGTTGTTGTTGCT
>JAUVCD010000863.1 GCA_030590865.1 Myxococcales bacterium
GCCAGGTGTTTAGCCTTAAGCCTTTCGACTGCCTCCAAGGAGCGTAAGCGGCGGATTTTGTTGCGGCGATGCTAAGGGCGCCAGCCGCCCCCGGAAGGGTTAACCCTTAATACCTGGCACCCGTCGGCACCCTCCCAATCCCTCGACTCGTTCCGCGCGGGCCAAAGCGATTGCCCCGTCGGGCAGAATCATCTGGGCCGGTAGCGGGTAGAGGCCGCTAGTGCTGCCCGGCCAAGGTCCCGGTGGCGGCTGTCCCGGTGGGGTCACCACTCAATTTGGACACGCCGAGCTTTGCCCTCCCTGAGATCGCGAAGACTCGGCGTTTCCCGTTTCCGGGCGCTGGCCTGAACGTAGGTCCGTCGCCGATTCCGTATCAGTCCACTTTTCTGAAGTAGGTGACGATATTGATGCCCTTCTTCTTTCCATTGCTGAATTTTCGGTAGCCTCTCTTTTCTGAGTACAGAAGAGTGAGACTGAACGACTTCAACACAAATGTGGCCGATGTCTTCGCAAATCGGTCTTGCAGCACCAACTTCCCATCGTTCAAAGCCCAAAGGCCCTCGGGGTCAATAACGGAGCCAAGCGAGGTAGGATACCTGCCGTACTCAACATACGTGCCATCGACCGCCAAGTCATATTCCCGTCCGGCCGGACAATCCATCGTTGACCTTGGACGCGTAATGTAGCCTTCTTCCCGGCACACCTTCCATCGCCCGACAAGCATCGAACGGGGCATTGGCGCTTGCCTTGAATCACCTGGGCTGGTGTCTGCAGCAGTGTTGGAAGCAATTGCGCTGGAAGCCGCGTTGCATCCCAACAGGCAGGTGTCAGGCAACTTGTGCCCGGCGGTCGAAGCTGTCTCAATGCAGGACTTGGCCTCCTCGATGTTCTCTGTTTGCGTTATGCAGCGGCGTTGCTCTGGGCTGAGTTTCTCGCGGCAGTCTGCAAGCATATCGTGCCTGACCAAGCCCGTTCTTGCCTCGGAAGGCGTGACTCGGAAGACGTGATCCACGACCTCACTACACGAAACACTGAGCACAGGTGGTTCTTCAGCCCGGCCCGTTGGCTCGCTCCGCTTTCCCGCGCACGCAGCACAAATGGAGAAGGTCACTACAAGCAGTCGTCCTGTCATTGTCATCTCTCCAAAACGCACAGTCGCGCGAAACTCATGCCGATGCTAGCTCGGGCGTCCAAAGCCCGGTGCCTTGGTTGCAGCTTGAGCCCGTCTGGCACGGAATCCCGCCACGTCTACGAACGCCGGCGTCCGGAGCTCAGCACGCTGCACCAGGTCGTTCGCGAGAACCTGCAGACCTTGTACGCCGCGGTAGCGGAGGGCTTCGTCGCGGCCGCGCTGCCGGACTTCGTCCGCCGTGAGCGAAGCGAGCGACTGCCACGACACCCGACGCCATCGGGCGGCTCATGGCCAAGCATGGCCTGGCTCCAAGGCCACCCCCAGCACGGAGCGCCGTCGCCATCGCCGGGCAGCTCGCTCTGCCGTTCACCAGCTGACCCGGGACCATCGCTCGCTTCGCTCACGGTTTGGGGTCCCGGCGCACGCACGGCGTGCGCCACCCCTGCACCGAGCGCGTGCTTGCAGAGCGCTGCGACGGACCGATCCGTCTTCGTGCTCGGCCATCAAGCGCTTCACGCCTTCCAACCGACCTGAACAACCGCTGACCCTGCTCGTGCACCCCTCGATCGTCAGGACCGAACGCCACCGAACGCCACCGCTGCTCTCCCACATCAGAGATTTCCAGGTGCGTTTGTCCTATGCACTATCCGGCCACAACCCGTTGAGGCGAACGCAACCAGGTGACCTGCCGGCGCTTTCTCCAATGTTCGCAACAGCCGATCGGACAGCGACCCGTCATCGCCGCCGCCATCGAAGCTGGCCACCCACCGCTCGGGTTGGCGGCCATGGAGTGAGCTGATGAGGCGCTGCTTCCAGCTCGAAGTTGACAAGTGTGCCGGCTGTGGCGGGCGCATGAAGCTGCGCGCGCTGGTCACCGAGCCGGCCAGCGTCCGCCGGCTGCTCCGCCATCTCGGCGAGCCCACCGATGCTCCTCCCCTCGCGCCCGCTCGTGACCCGCCCTTCTACCGCAGCCCCGTGCTGCGCAGGCGCACACGGCAGACCTTACCGCCCCGCCAAATCGAGATGTTCGGGCTCGGCCCGTAGCCTGCGCGACAGACTACCAACTCGAAGTTGCCTCAGCCCAGGGCACAAGTGCGCCCAGCGCCCGTCGCGTCACGCTCGCAAACAATCCAAAGCGTCAAAACCCCCTGCCCGCCGTTTCCTGAACGCCCTCAACGCGCAAGAACAACCACAACAAGCGGCGACAGCACCGCGCGCGACCGCCGATGCCGCACCGCGACTGCCGAACAGGGGGTGCTTATCCTACCTACGCGCGATGGCCGGCAGGATGCGCAGGCCGAACAGGCTGAAGTCGAACAACACCCCGGCGAGCGCGGCGATCCAAGGGACCAGCGGCGGATGATCGACGTAGCCCCAGGCGAGCTGCTTGCTGCACTCGATGAAGTACAGCTCGTCGCGGTGATAGCCGTAGCGCTCGATGAGCGCCACGTGCGTCGCCACCTTCAGCAGACACAGTCCCCAAGCGATGGCACGGCAGCGCCGGAGCTCGATCCGCGTGTCGTTCGCGCCTTCCGCTCTCACCGCGCATAGATAGACACCGCTGCCCGCCGCCGGAAGTGAGCTGGCTCACAGAAGCGGCAGTGGCGTATCGAAGTGGCCCGCGGCGTCGCGGCGCTCTTCGGCCACCAGGTCGAGGGCGTTGCACGCGAGCTCATTGCCATCCATCTGGACCCCGTTGCCAAATGTCACCAGACCCGCGCGCTCGGCGTTCTCGACGCGCGACTTGGTCACGACCGCGCCGGTCGCCGCGCCGACGTGGAGGAACGACAAGCTCCGGCACCCTCGAGGTCGTCAAGACCGACGACGAAGATGAACGGGAGCACGTCATCGGCGTCGTGACCGCCGGCCAGGTCGTCGGTGAGGTGGCGCTCTTCAATGAACAGCCACGCTTCGCGACGGTGCGCGCCACCAGCGATTGCGTGGTGGACGCTATCACCTTCAATCAGCTGAGGCCGAGCCCCGATCAGCTGGCACGGTCCTCCATCGACCCGCGGCCAAAACCGGTGCGGCGCGCCTATCGTAAGCTGCTCGAGAACCTGGCCAAGCTGCTCGCCGACCGGTTGCGCGCCCAAGCTGATGTGTCCCTAGCCGATGCCAAACGGCGTCACGCAGTCGCCAGGTTCCTGGTGAACATCCTGGTCCTCTTGTGCCTCTACAGCTTC
>JAUVCD010000444.1 GCA_030590865.1 Myxococcales bacterium
GCACACCGGGCTTCCAGGTTCGTCGGAACTCGAGGGTGTACTCGCCGGGCTCGCTGATCTCGAGGGCGCAGTCGTCCATGGGACCCCAGAAGCGACCGATCTTCTGCTCATGCTCGTTGGTCACCCAGGCGTCGCCCTTCAAGGGGTCACAGGTGAGCTCGCCGACCGGCAAGCCGTCCCGGGTGAGTTGGATGTGAAACTCGATCGAGTGGGGCATCACGCCCTGGTGGCTGTACGCGCCGTCGACGAGATCCACCTCGGCGGTGAAGAAGACCCGCCCCGGCTTGGGCACGACCAGGGCGATCTTCTTCGGCTCATCGATCACCACCACCTTGCCCAACTCCGCCCCGATGACATGGAGGAAGCCGACCGCCGACCCTAAGACGACAGCGACGATGCCCAGCTGCAGCGCGACGGAGCCGAGCAACACCGCAGACCACGGCTGACGACGGGACTTGGGCACCGTGGCCGACAGTGGTCGATCGCCCAGGCGGAGCACCGCCTTCAGCTGTTGCTCCAGGTACCAGGCGAGCGCCGGGTCGGCGATCCGCTCGAGCAGCGCTTTGGCCTCGGGCTCGCCGGCGCTGGCGAACAGGGTGTAGCCCGACCCCTGGCGGGCCACGAAGAGCTGCTCGATCTGCCCGATGGGGACCGCCGACTGCCGTTGCGGCCAGATCCGCTTGCTGCGGACGAGCAGCAGGTCGTCGGCAACTCGAATGAGCAGGGAGTCGAACGCTGCCGCGACGCGAAGGCAGAGGAACACCACCACCGGCAGCGCCGCCACCGCAGCAGGGACGTAGAGGCTCGCCCCTATCGACAGGTGCACGGCGTAGGCCAGGCCGGCGACCGCACCGAGGCCGAGCAGCAGTCCGCCGGCGGTGCGAAGTCCGAAGTAGGACATCCGGATGGTGAGCGTCGGCGGCTCGAACTGGACCTTCAACCGGTGGCGCCGCAGCGCGGCCGGCGGCTTCGGGCCGGTGCGGCGGGCGACCACCGATGCGGCATACGCCTCGATCTCCGACCCCGCGCCGCTCACCGCTCCGCAGCTCGAGCAGATCACCACGAGGCCCCCGTCACCCACAGGGAGCGCCTGCCCACAGATCCGACAACTCGTGACTTGGGTCTGCCCGAATTCCATCGCCAACCTCGTTACGCTGCTTGAGCTGAAGCGAGAAGGGTGAACCCACCTCAAGCGGAGACCTGACGACGGCGGCGCATCGAGTGAAGACGACGCCTGGGTCGAGCGCGAGCGCGAACACCCAGAGGTGCTACGCTGCCTGCGCACCATGGTAGCCACCAGCGCAAATCCCCACGAGGTCGACCATCTTCGCGGTCGGGTGCGGCTCTATTTGCAGGTTCTGCTGGTGATCGACGCGGCCTGCCACCTGAGCAGCGTGATTCTCCCGCCGCCACAGCTCCCCCCCTACTTTTGGATCCCTCGTTGGGGGGAAACGGTGGTCCTCATCGCCGGCTGGGCGTTTACCAAATTCGCAAAGCCTGGGCGGACCACGCTGATCGCGCTCGAAAGTGTCTTCACCCTCGCCCTCACGGTGCTCTACGTCCATCTCGCCAACAGCGTCGTCCAGATGGATGGGGCGACGCCGGCGATGGCGGTGCACGGACCGGCGTTCAGCCTGCTGGGTATTTTGCTCTCCCTCGTCATTCGCGCGTCGCTGGTCCCCAGCTCGGTCAGCCGCACCGTCGTGATCGGCATCGCCAGCATCGCTTATATGTCGGTCCACGCAACCCGGTCGCTGAGCGCCGTCGACCAGGAGCTCGCCAGCGGGCTGACCTTCATGGGCGGCTCATTTGTCCTCGCGACGGCGGTCACCTCCCACGTGATCTACGGACTGCGGCGGCAGGTCCGCCACGCGATGCAGCTGGGCCAATACGAGCTCGGCCGCAAGTTGGGGGAAGGCGGCATGGGGGTGGTCTACGAGGCCACCCACATGATGTTGCGTCGGCCGACGGCGGTGAAGCTGCTGCCGATCGACAAGGTCGGCGAGCGGACCGTCGCCCGCTTCGAGCGCGAGGTCCGGCAGACCAGCCGGCTCGAACACCCCAACAGCGTGCAGATCTACGACTATGGGCGCACCCCAGACGGCCAGTTCTACTACGCGATGGAGTATCTCGACGGCGTCACCCTGGAGCAGCTCGTCGACATGGAGGGCCCGGTGGGTCCGGCCCGCGCCGTCCTGATTTTGCGGCAGGCGGCCCGGGCGCTCGCCGAGGCCCACGCCATCGGCTTGGTGCATCGGGACATCAAACCCGCGAACATCATGCTCTGCGAGCGCGCCCAGATCCCAGACACCGTGAAGGTCCTCGATTTCGGGCTCGTCAAAGCGATCGACAACCCCGAGGTGGACGACAACATCACCCAGGAGAACACCGTCATCGGGACGCCGCACTACCTGGCGCCCGAGGCGATCTCGCAGCCCGATGAGGTGGGGCCGCCGTCTGACATCTACGCGCTCGGGGCTATCGGTTTCTTCCTCGTCACCGGCCGGGAAGTGTTCACCGGGCGCACGGCCATTGAAGTGTGCTCCAACCACCTCAATAGCGCGCCCGAGTCACCGTCAGAGGTGCTCGGTGACCCGATCGGCCCCGATTTGGAAGCGCTCATTTTGCGCTGTCTTGCCAAGCAGCCTGCCGACCGGCCGAGCGACGGCGCCGCCTTGGCCGACGATCTCGAACAGCTCGATCTGGCTGGCTGGACGGTCACCGACGCCCGCAAGTGGTGGCACGACTATCCGAGCAAGCGCGCCCACATGACCGACCGCAAACCGTCGGAGCGCACGCAATTCGCGATCGACGTCGAAGGTCGTCGTTAGCACCAGCGGACGAGGGCAGAAGCGCTCAGGGGCAGGAGCAGGTCGCGTCGATCGAGGGGCGGGCCGATCTCCTGAAACGGAGTTCCGCATCCCCGTCCATCCCACTAGTCTTACCCCATGGACGTCAGCTTGATCGACGCCGTGAAACACAACCCATTGTTCTTTCTTCTGGCGCTGATGCTCAGCGCGCCGGCGTTTCCCGTCTCGCTCGTCAGCCTCGTGATGATGATGCGCAAGGCCCCGATTGCTCGTCTCATCGGGCTGGTCGCGGTCGGAGGCGCCCTGGTCGCGCTGCTGGTGAGCGTGGCGGGCTGGCTCTACGGCCGTCAGTTGATTGAGCTGGCCGCAGCCTCTCCTGGACTGAACGAAGCCGAAAAGACCCAGTTGCTGCAGATGGGCTACGAGGAGGCGCTCTACAACATCTGGTTTGGACTGGTGGTCACCCTGCCGTCCATCGTGCTCGGCGGCATCGCGATCCTCGGGTCGAAGAGCAAGCCCTGAGCCCGATGCTGGCTCGCGGCCGAGTCTTCTCGGCCTCCCCGCGCTGACCGCCAGTCGTGACGTCACCCTCGACGTGGCGGACCACGGCGTGGGCCACCTCGTGGACCGCCCCCGCGACCTTGGCCGCGCCCGCCCCAGGAGCCTCGTCGCGGCGGGCCGCGCTTCGGTCGCCCAGATCCCTGCCCGCCGGGCTTCCGCCGACTGTCGAGATCGGTGAAGGCCGGTAGCCGCTCGGTCGGGGGATAGCGGTGATCCTCGACCCGATCGATATGACTGTGGATGAGCCGCTCGATGTCCACGAGATAGGCTCGTTCCTCCTGGTCGCACATGGAGATCGCGACACCATCTGCACCGGCTCGCGCGGTTCGCCCAATGCGATGCACGTAGGTCTCGGGCACGTTGGGGAGATCGAAGTTGATGACGTGACCAATGCCCTCGACATCGATGCCCCGAGCCGCGAGATCGGTCGCCACCAGGACGCGGATGTTCCCATCACGGAAACCGGCCAGGGCGCGGGTGCGAGCACTTTGAGACTTGTTTCCGTGGATGGCGACCGCAGTCAGCCCGGCTCGGCCCAGCTCCTTCACGATTCGATTGGCGCCATGCTTGGTGCGACTGAAGACCAGGGTGCGGCCATCCGCTTCGCCCTGAAGCAGCTCGACCAGGAGCCTGCGCTTGTTGCCTCGATCGACGAAGTAGAGGCGCTGCTGGACCAGATCGACCGGAGTGGCAACGCGGGCCACGGCAACGGTCACAGGATCGTGGAGCAAGGTCTCGGCCAGCGCGCGGATGGGGTCGGGCATGGTGGCTGAGAAAAATAGCGTCTGCCGACGGCTAGTCAGGGCCCGGACCACCCGCCTCACGTCGGGCAAGAAGCCCATGTCGAGCATCCGATCCGCCTCATCGAGCACGAAGAGCTCTACGTCGGCGAGATCGAGGTGGCCCCGGTTCATCAGATCGAGCAAGCGGCCGGGGGTCGCGACGACCACATCGACCCCCTCTTTCAACTTCCTGATCTGCGCCTTGTCGCTCACCCCACCGAAGATGACGGTGTGATACAGGTCCAGATACCGTCCGTAGGTCTCGAAGCTCTCACCAATCTGAGCCGCCAGCTCGCGGGTCGGGGTGAGCACCAAGGCCAGCAGCTTGGGGTCTTGGGCCACCCGGTCGTTCAGGTTCTGAAGCAGTGGGAGCGCGAAGGCGGCGGTCTTGCCGGTGCCGGTCTGAGCGCTGCCGAGCAGGTCACGGCCTTCGAGAGCGGCGGGAATGGCATCCCGTTGAATGGGCGTCGGCTGCTGGTAGCCCGCATCTGCCACGGCACGAACGAGGTCCGGCGCGAGCCCTAAGGAATCAAATGACACCGCGGCCGTGTGCCACGTTTGCTCCCCCTGCGCAAGGACGCTGACCCGTTGGCACCGCAGCGCTGCCGCGCTAACTCGGGGTAGTGGAGCGCTTGGGCTCACGTCGATTTGGGCGTCGCACCGGCCGGCATGTGCGGGTCGAGCTGCGGGCTTGCGGCTGGATCGCCGCGGCGCTGGTGCTGTGGGCGACGACCCTGCTGCCGCTGCTTCACAACTTTCACCACCACCAGGACCACAGCCACGGTCCTCAGGGCATGGTCCGGCACCGCGAGCCGCGTTTGGCCGGCAGCCGAAGCCAACCGCCGCGCCATCATCACGATGCTCGCCACGCCCCTCGCCATGGCCATCATCACGGTGCTCACCCCGACCATCACCATGGCAGCCACCACGATGATCACCCTCGGCACGACGACGGGGAGTCGCAGGAGCACCAAGGTCATGCTGATCACCAAGACGGTCACGATGAGCACCGCCCGGGACCTGCCGACGAGGACGATCGGCGGGTCGATCCCAAGCATGGCGTAGACGATCTGGCGCACTTCGGTGGGGCATTGGTCCCGGCGGCGGCGGCCTTTCCGATTCTGATAGCGACGCTCTCGCCCACCATCGTGCTGTCGCCGATCGAGCGCGACACCGACGCCGGGCTCGGGGCGACGAGGTCCCAACGGTGCCGCGGTCCGCCGCGGTCCTGGCTCGCCCACAACTAGAAACTCAACCGACCACCATTGGGTGGCTGGCACCACAGCGCCATGGCCTGGCGCCGTCGCCCTAGGGCTGGCGCGGCAGGCCTGGGTAGGCGTCACTTGCGCTCGCCCAGGTGCGGCGCAGTGCTGTGCGCAGCCACGGAGATAGCGCATGCCCCTCTCGAGAAGGACAAGGACGAGGTTCGGCCTCGGGCTGACGATGATGGCGTTGCTCAGCGCCCTCGGGCTGCCGATCACGGCGACCGCCGACGAGCAACACAGCAACCAGGATGCCGACCGGGCCGCAACGGAGGACGTCGCTCCGGAAGCCGCTGACGACCCGGGTGACGATCAGGACGAGCCCCTAGAGGTGACGGTCAGGGGGGAGCGACAGCCACCTCGCGCAGCCTCGGCCGTCACGGTGACCGGAGGGGAGCTCAAGCTGCGTCCCCGGCTCAGACCGGCTGACATCCTAGAGGTGGCGCCAGGCCTGTTGACCGTTCAGCACGCTGGCGGCGGAAAAGCCAACCAGTACTTTCTGAGGGGCTTCGACATCGACCACGGAACGGATCTGGCGCTCTTCGTCGACGGGGTGCCGGTCAATATGGTCAGCCATGGGCACGGTCAGGGCTACGCGGACATGCACTTCCTCATCCCCGAGCTGGTCTCGTCGCTGCAGGTTCACAAGGGGCCCTACGACGCCCAGTTCGGCGATTTTGCGACCGCCGGGGCGGTCAACATGGAGCTTTGCGACGCCGTCCATGAGAGCCAGGTCTCGTTCACCGCAGGCCAGTACGGCATCTTTCGAGGGCTTGGCATCGTGTCCCGCGACGTCGGGGCCAGCACCCGCTTCCTGATTGCCGGAGAGGCCTACACTCAGGACGGCCCCTTTGAGAACGAGGAGGATTTGCGGCGCTTCAACGTGACGCTGCGAGCCACCCATGACCTCACCTCGCTCAGCTCGCTGACCGCAACGTGGATGAGCTACTCGGGTCGCTGGAATGCCTCAGGCCAATTGCCGCTGCGGGAGGTCGAGGCTGGCCGGCTCGACCGGTTCGGCACCCTCGATCCCTTCGAGGGCGGGGAGACGCAGAGACACAGTGGACAGCTGCGCTACCAGGCTCGCGCCGACGAAGCGGAGGTCGATGTGTTGGTCTACGGCGTTCGCTACAACTGGGCGCTGTTCAGCAACTTCACCTTCTTTCTGGAGGACCAGGACCACGGCGACATGATCGAGCAGACCGACGATCGAAGCCTCGCCGGTATCGACGCCCGCACGCGCTTCCACCACCACCTGGGGCCGCTGCGGCTCGAGACGAGCCTAGGGGTACAAGGGCGAGTGGACGGGATCGACAACGCCCTCCATCACGACCGCCAACGGGAGCGGCTGTCCACTAGCGTCGATGCCCATATCAATCAGACCGCCATCGGTCTGTTTCTCGACGAGCGTGCGCAGCTGACCGATTGGCTGACGGTGATTGCCGGCGTCCGCCTCGATCGAGCCGACGTGTCGGTCGATGATCGCCTCGATGACTTGGCGACGGTGGGCGACAGTGATGGGGGCAGCGCCGGGGCCACCCTCGCCTCACCGAAAGGATCGGTCATTCTCTCGCCTCGCCACTGGCTCGACTTGTTCGTGAACGTCGGTCGCGGCTTCCACTCCAACGACGCTCGAGGGGCCGTTCGATCGGTTGACCCGGCGACGCTCTTGGTGCCTGCAACGGGCTACGAGGTGGGGGTCCGAGCGGCTCCCTGGCAGCCACTGACCGTGACCGCCGCCGCCTATCGCCTCGATTTGGATAGTGAGCAGGTCTATGTCGGTGACGCGGGCACGACCGAGCCGAGCGATCCGACCACCCGAATGGGGATCGAGCTTGCCGGGCGGTTGTATTTCGGTCGGTGGCTCTTTGCAGACGCCGCCGCCACCTTCAACGAGGCGGCGTTCCGTCCCAACTCGGGCAACGCCGGATCGGTGGCCCTGGCGCCGACCCGCACGGTCACCGCTGGCGTCGGGTTCCGGGCACCTTTCGGGACCTTCGGCTCGATCCGCCTACGACACATCGGTCCCCGGCCAGCGACGGAGGACGAGCGCATCATCGCCGAGGGCTGGACCATCCTCGATGCCCGGCTAGGCCATCGTCTCGGCCCGGCAGAGCTGGCCCTGGATGCACAGAACCTCATCAACACCCAGTGGCGGGAGGTCCAGTTCGCGACCGAGAGCCAGCTGCAGAACGAGGCGGCGCCGGTCGAGGAGATCCACTTCGCCCCTGGCTGGCCCTTCACCTTCCGGGCCACGCTGACGGCCTATTTCTGATCCGGTCGGGTTGTGTCGACGAGCCAAGAGCCCTCTCAGAAATCGATCTGCCGTCTCACGGATCGATCTGGAAGTCCCTGACCACCGCCATGTGCTGCATGCTGGGTGCATCGCTGTCGCCCACCAGGGCCGGCGCGATTTCTGAGAGAGGCGTATAGACCCGAGTGTCGATCACGGCGCCCGCCGGAAAAACAGACTGTCCGATGGTGACCGGGACATGGTGGGCCGACAGCTCGGCATCGGCCAGCACCCAGTCGTAGGCCTCGTTGCGCGGAGCGTTGGTCATGTCGTTGCCATTCTGATCGACTGGGTAGGGCCCCGAGGTGTCGAAGACGGCGGCGAGAGTGGTGATCCCAGTCTCGGTGCGTGT
>JAUVCD010000646.1 GCA_030590865.1 Myxococcales bacterium
GTGGCGGATCATGCAGTGAAGCAGATCGCCCCGGTGCGTCTCGACCTGGGCGCGCAGCTCGTGGGCCGCCATCTCCAAGGCACCGAAGTGGTTGAGGTGCCGCTGGATGTAGGTCCCCACCTCTTCGGTGGGCAGCCGCGAACGATCGACGCCCGGTAGGGCAAGATCCTCCGACAGCTTACCTGCCAACCCCTCGGCAGACTCGCGCACGTCCCGATAGGCACGGTACAGCTGTAGAACCGCCTCGCTAGCCGTGGGCGCCGCAGCGGCCATCTCACTCACCTCAGTGGTCACCAAGTCGAGCGACTCGAACAGAGGGTCGCCAAAGACCTCGCGAAGCCCGGCCACTAGCCGGGCATCGCCATCGGCCTCGAGGCCCCGCAAGTCGAAATCAAAGCGCTTGGCGAGCTTGATGAGCAGGGCGGCGCTCGGCGGCCGACGATCGTGTTCCAGCAAGCTGACGTAGGTCGGGGAGATCCCCAGCTCGCTGGCCAGGGCAGCCTGAGTCAAGCCGTGTTGCCGTCGGAGCGAACGGAGCTTGGCGCCGAGACGTGGTCGAGCAGTGGCCATCGGTCAACTTTACAGTATTTACAACATTACACCATGAACATTACATCTAAACACACCTATTACCCTTAAAATTCAGGCACATGTGTGGACATTGTCAATTGTGAACATAAGTTAAGCTCGCACTGCAACGTGCTCGGGTGCCCAAGGAGTTGAATTCATGCAAGGTCTATCGTCCCACCAAGGTGCCAGTGTTGATGCAAGCGCGGCGAAGAGCGCAGGCCTGGTGATCCTGGGCAAGCTCGAGCCAGGCTTCGAGAAGGTGCTGACTCCCGAAGCGCTCAGCTTCGTCGAGCAGCTCGTGCGAGCTCACGGAGCGACGCGCGAGCGACTTCTGGCGCAGCGCCAGGTGAGACAGCAACAGCTCGCCGGGGGCGCCGAGCTCGACTTCCTTCCCGAGACCGAAGCGATCCGTCAGGGCGACTGGCAGGTGGCGCCTATCCCCGAAGACCTGCAGGACCGGCGGGTCGAGATCACCGGCCCGGTGGATCGCAAGATGGTCATCAACGCGCTCAACTCCGGCGCCAGCGTCTTCATGGCCGACTTCGAGGACTCGACCGCGCCGACCTGGACCAACCTGGTCAATGGGCAGATCAACCTACGTGATGCGGTACGGCGAACCATCGAATTCACCAATCCGGTGGGCAAGCGCTACGCGCTGAAGGACGAGATCGCGACCCTCTTCGTGCGACCCCGAGGCTGGCACCTGGACGAGAAGCACGTGTTGCTCGACGGCAAGCCCATCCCGGCCAGCCTGCTGGACTTTGGCCTGTTCTTCTTCCACAACGCCAAGCAACTGCTCGCCCGGTCGACGGGCCCCTACTTCTACTTGCCCAAGCTGGAGAACCATCGCGAAGCGCGGCTCTGGAACGACGTGTTCCGCACCGCTCAGGCCGCGCTTGGCATCCCCTACGGCACCATTCGGGCCACCGTGCTGCTCGAGACGCTGCCAGCGGCCTTCGAGATGGACGAGATCCTCTACGAGCTGCGGGATCATTCGGCGGGCCTGAACTGCGGCCGGTGGGACTACATCTTCTCAGCCATCAAGGAGCTGCAGGGGGACGACACCTACCTGCTGCCCAATCGCGATCAGGTGGGGATGACCCGCCACTTCATGCGGTCCTACTCGCTCTTGGCGATCAAGACCTGCCACCGGCGGGGCATTCACGCCATTGGCGGTATGGCCGCCCAGATCCCGATCAAGAACGACCCCGCAGCCAACGACGAGGCCATCGACAAGGTCCGGCAAGACAAGGTGCGGGAGGCCAGCGACGGCCACGACGGCACCTGGGTGGCCCACCCTGGCTTGGTGCAGCTCGCGCGCAGCTGCTTCGACGAGCAGATGCCCACGCCAAACCAGATCGACAAGCGCCGCGACGACGTCCAGATCGATCGCACCGATCTGCTGAAAGTCCCCACCGGCACCATTACCGAGCAAGGGGTGCGTCACAACCTGGACGTCGGCATCCGCTACATGGCCGCTTGGCTCAATGGCAACGGCTGCGTCCCCCTCTACAATCTGATGGAGGACGCAGCCACTGCCGAGATCTCCCGCTCCCAGCTATGGCAATGGGTGCACCGGGAAGGTGCCAAGCTGGACGATGGCCGGCCAATCACCCAGACGCTGGTACGGGGGATCTTCAACGAGGTCATCACGGCCATCCGCGATGAGCTCGGCGCAGAGCATTACCTGGCAGGGCGCTACGCCCTGGCGGCCAAGCTCATCGCCGACATCATCTTCGACGAGCGCTTCACCGAGTTCATGACCACCGTCGGCTACGCCCACCTGACCTGAGACCAAGGGAACCCATCATGCGAAACCGTGACGTCATCGAGCTCGAGAACCAGTGGGACACCGACAAGCGCTGGCAGGGCATTGAACGCCCCTACACGGGCGAGCAGGTCGTCAAGCTGCGTGGCACCGTTCCGATTGAGCACACGCTGGCCAAGCTGGGCGCCGACCGGCTTTGGAACCTGATGCAGAGCAACGAGCCGGTGCGCGCCTTGGGTGCAATGACCGGTGCCCAGGCGGTGCAGCAAGTGCAGGCCGGTCTTCAAGCCATCTACGTCAGCGGCTGGCAAGTGGCCGCGGACATGAACACCTCAGGAGCGACCTATCCGGACCAGAGCCTCTATCCCGCTGACAGCGTCCCCAACTTGGTGCGCCGCATCAACTCGGCACTGCAACGGGCCGACCAGGTCAGCCACGCCTCCGAGTCCTCTGAGCGCATGCCCTATTGGTTTGCTCCCATCGTGGCCGATGCCGAGGCTGGTTTCGGCGGTGTCCTCAACGCCTTCGAGCTGATGAAGTCGATGATCGAAGCCGGTGCCGCAGGCGTCCATTTCGAGGACCAGCTGTCGTCGGCCAAGAAGTGCGGCCACATGGGCGGCAAGGTGCTGGTCCCCACCCAAGAGGCGGTTCAGAAGCTCGTCTCCGCGCGCCTCGCCGCCGACGTGTTGGGCGTTCAGACCGTACTGGTCGCTCGCACCGACGCCGCCGGCGCCAAGCTGTTGACCAGCGATGTGGACGACCAGGACAAGGCCTTCCTGACCGGCGGGCGGACCACCGAAGGTTTCTACGAGGTGCAAGCGGGGATCGAGCAAGCCATCGCTCGTGGCCTGGCCTATGCCCCTTACGCCGATGTGATCTGGTGCGAGACCGCGACCCCCAGCCTGGACGAGGCGCGCCGCTTTGCCGAAGCGATCCACGAGCGCTTCCCGGGCAAGCCGCTCGCCTATAACTGCTCGCCTTCGTTCAACTGGAGCGCTCACTTGGACGAGGAGACCATCGCCACGTTCCAGGAGGAGCTCGGCAAGATGGGCTATGCCTTCCAGTTCGTCACCCTCGCGGGCTTCCATTCGCTGAACACCGGCATGTTCGAGCTGGCTCACGCCTATCGTGACGCCGGGATGGCGGCCTACGCGAGCCTCCAGAACCGTGAGTTCGACTTAGAGCGCGACCACGGCTATCGGGCGGTCAAGCACCAGGCCTTCGTTGGTGCGGGCTACTTCGACGTCATCAGCCAGACCGTCACGCAAGGCGCTTGCTCGGTGACCGCCATGACCGGCTCGACCGAGGTGGCCCAGTTCACCGAGCCTACCCCCGACTTCGTGGATGCCGAGGAGCACCACACCGAGTCGGGGCTGCTCAAGCGAGTCTTGGCCACCACTGAGCTGGTCGTGGAGCCCAAGCCGCGCAAGGACACGGCCGCCGCCTAGCGAGAAGCCGACCCCAAACACCAAGCCCGGCGCTCCAGGCGGTGTCACTGCCGCTCGATCGTCCTGTTGAGGACTGAGCCGATGCACTCGTTCTGCTGGACGCGAGCCAATGGGTTAAACTGCCCATGGCCTCCCCAGCCAGGCGCGGCTGGGGCGCGCAGGTGGTGTGGAAATGCCCAAGCCTACATACGGGGAGCTCGAACAGATCGCCGACGAGGCGGGTGAGTCAGAGAAGAAGCTCCGTGCCGAGCTGAAGGCAGCCATCACCGAGCGCCAGCGAGTGGAGGAAAAGCTGGAGGCGGCCCACCAACACCTGGACGAGCGCGTAGCGCAACGCACCGCCGCGCTCGCCGTGGCCAACGAGGCGCTGCAGAAGGAAATCGTAGAGCGCCAACGAGCCCAGGACGAGCTCCAACAGGAGATTGCGGAACGGAAACGAATCGAGGCAGCGCTGCGTGAGAGTGAGCGACGCTACCGGCTCATTTCCGAGAACGCGCGGGACGTCATCTGGACCTCGGGCATCAATCTCGAGCGCACCTACGTCAGCCCGTCGGTCGAGCAACTGCGGGGCTTCACCGCTGAAGAGGCGGTCTCGCAGAGCCTCGAAGAGTACATGACCCCGGCATCCATCGAGCTGGTCCATCAAATACTCGCCGAAGAGCAGTTGATCGAGAGCCAACCGGACGCCGATCCCAAGCGGTCGCGAACCATTGAGGTGGAGAACCTGTGCCGTGACGGCTCCACCGTGTGGGTAGAGATGACCGCCAGCTTCCTGCGAGACGAGGAGCAACGGCCCATTGGTATCCTCGGCATCTCCCGCAACATCAGCGAGCGCAGGCGCATTCAGGAAGAGAAAGCCCACCTCGAGGAAGAGCTGAGACACTCCCAGAAGATGGAAGCGATTGGCCGGCTCGCAGGGGGCGTGGCCCATGACTTCAACAACATCCTCACGGCCATCAGCGGTTACGCCGAGCTCATACAGCTCGCCCTCGGTCCGAACGATCCACTGAACGACGATGCGCGGGAGATCTATAAGGCCGCCGGCCGGGCGGCCAAGCTCACCACCCAGCTCCTCGCCTTCTCCCGCAAGAACGTCAGGGCGCCCAAGGTGCTGCAGTTGGCCCGCGTCATTTCGGACTCGGAGAAGATGCTCCGTCGGATCATCAGCGAGGACGTTCGCATGACGATCCGAGCCGGCGCCGACCTCTGGCCCGTCAAAACCGACGCGGATCAGGTAGATCAGATATTGGTCAACCTGGCGGTCAACAGCCGGGATGCCATGGAGGCGGGGGGCAAGCTCGTCGTCGAAACGGCGAACGTAACAGTAACGGACGAACAGGCACGGGCTCACGGCACGACGGTGGGCGACTTCGTGATGCTGTCGGTGAAGGACACGGGCAGCGGGATGAGCCCGGAGACCCGGGAACGGATGTTCGAGCCCTTCTTCACCACCAAACCTGAAGGGCAAGGCTCGGGCCTCGGGCTTTCGACGGTCTATGGTCTGGTGCGACAGAATCGAGGATTCATCGAGGTCGAATCCGAGCCTGGCGTGGGAAGCACCTTCAAGGTCTACTTTCCAAGAGC
>JAUVCD010000056.1 GCA_030590865.1 Myxococcales bacterium
TGCGAAGCGCTTGGGTGAGCGCTTCCGCTTGATCCAGGGCAAAATCCGACTTGACCGCTACGACAGCCACCGGCAGCGCACCGGATCCTGATGGAGCAGCCACGACCTTGCCAACGAAGGAAACGGCAAATAGCGCCACCAAACAAATGGCAACCAGATGCCGCAGAATGGACGAAGGGGCATGTAGAGCTCGGCAGAATGGCGATAACATCAACCCAACGTTACCGCTGCCGCGGCACAGATGGCAACGAGTTGCAGCTCTGAAACGTCGGGCACCTGCTGCACCACCGCCGTCTGGCGGGCTACGCCCGCCTCAAGAAATCTCGATCTTGGTCCACATCTCTCGGCGCATCCGGGCTTTGC
This sequence comes from Myxococcales bacterium, assembly GCA_030590865.1. Classification (GTDB taxonomy): domain Bacteria; phylum Myxococcota_A; class Polyangia; order Polyangiales; family Polyangiaceae; genus JAPYTK01. Next base: position 364 of record JAUVCD010000056.1, read on the forward strand.
GCTTATCACTTCGGGTCACCAGTCGAGCAGCCCCGCAGGCAGCCAATAGGCGGCCCTCCTGCCCCAGGGCAGGCAAGACACTGCGCCCCACCAAGAGGGTGCGCGCGATGGGCCCGCGGATCGGCTCGCCAGCCAGGCCGAGATAACCAGGAGGATCGACATCGAGTTGACGCTCCATCGGCTCGGCGCGAGCCGCCGCACCCTGCAGAGCAGTGCGTTCAACCTCCACCGGCTGGCGAGCGAGCTGGAGGAGACGACCGGCCCCTTGCACCGATCCAGCCTCGGCGCCCGACGGTCCCGTAGCGGACTCGAAACGCCACAACGGGAGCCCGTCATGGACCGAATCGACGAGCAGTAAGTGCCGGTCGAGGTAGGGGAGCTCGCGGCACAAGCGCTCGACCACCCAGGCCCGCGCTTCATGCTTCGGTAGGGGATCGCGCTCCGAGAGCAACAGCTCAGCCACCAAGAGCTCTTCGTCAGGATCGGGACAACGCACCCGTTGGAGGTGGATGGTATGGGCCACCTCACCCAAACCACCAGCCGTGAAGACGAGCACTTCCTTCCCCAGCGGGATGGGGACGCCAGCGCGCCGCGTCAGGACAGAGACCACGAACCGACCAGTCCCGGGAATGACGCGAGGCCATTCACTCTGAGCCTTCTTGCTAATGCCCTGCCCGCCAGCCAAGGCAGCGAGCTCTTCACCCAGCATGTCGGTGATGACCAATCCGGCACCTACCGGTTGAGCGTCACCGTCCAATTGCACGCCTGACGCTCCTCCCCGTCGGACTTCGATGCCCGCGACCTGCTCGTTCATTCGGCAGACTCCGCCGTTGCTCTCAACGCGGTCCATCAGAATCTGGTCGAGCTCCCGTTCACCACCGCCAAGCGCCACGAGCCCTCGGGTCCAGGCACCGTGCAGCCGGGCGGCGGCGAAGGCGGGTGGATAGGCTGCCAGGTCGGTGGCGAAGCGCACCGACTCGGTGACGATGCGGCGGTACCAATGACCGCGAGGGAACTCGGCGAGCAAATCGGCGTGGGGCTCGGCTCTGGCATAAGGCAAAGTGGACGCAACCCGCCCCGTCTCGCGCCGTTCCATGAAGCTACCTGGAGGCCAGATGGCATCGCGCTCAAAGGCCCCGTCGGCGGCCGCGGCGACCCGTCCCAGGTCGCGGTACAGCTCACTCACCATGCGCCGCGCTTCCGGAAACTCACGGTCGACCTCACGGCTGAAGTGGGCGGCATCCGGGGGAATATCCAGCCTACGACCAGGCATGAGCAGCTGAAGAGTAGGCGTCACCTCGTCGACCCGCCGGCTCCAGGTCTGGGTATGCGCCAACTCACCGACGATTCGTCGCCACACCGGTGAGCCGGCGGCCCACAAGGTGAAAGCGCGGCGCCGCAACGTCTTGCCCTCAAAGGTGTAGTCCGCGGTCCGCCGCGCTTGACCGATGACGAGCACCGTAAAATCTCGGCGCGCCAGCAGAGCCGCTGCGACCAGCGCGCCGAGCGAGCGCCCGACGACGATGACGTCGTAGTAACGGTCGGTCATCAGCTCGACGTTACCGCCTTGGGCGGCTGCTCGCCATCAACGGCGCCATCAGCCGCCCCATCACGGGCCACTGCCAAACCGAACCTTCGGTCGCCCGCCGCTCTCCGGCGGTTGGTCGATCGTGAGTCCTGCCAGGGCAATGCGCTGTAGCGTCTCCACCAGCAACCTGTGCTCCTGCTCCAGGATACGGGCCGCCAAGCTGTCATGATCGTCGTCCTGCAAGACCGGCACGGCAACCTGAGCCAGAATCGGTCCGGTGTCGACGCCCTCGTTCACCAAGTGGACCGTGCAACCAGTGACGCGCACGCCGTAAGCGAGGGCTTGGGTCTGGGCGTCCACCCCTGGAAAAGCGGGCAGCAGCGCCGGGTGGATGTTCACGACCCGATTGGGAAATGCGTCGAGAAACACCGGGGTCAGGATGCGCATGAAGCCGGCAAGCACCACCCAAGACACCTGAGCGGCTCGTAGTGCCTCGACCAGAGCCCCATCAAAGCTCTCCCGGTCAGGAAACTGGCGATGACCAATGAACTGGGTCGGAACCCCCGCCGCGGCGGCCCGCTGGAGCCCGGCGGCCTTGGGACGATTCGAAATCACGACCCGCACCTGCGCGGCCAGCTCATCTGCAGCGATGGCATCGAGGATGGCCTGCAGATTGCTTCCTCGGCCCGAGATGAGCACGCCCACGTCGATTGGCGTCATGGCGTCACCCTGACGGCTTCGCCACGGTGGGTCAATCGAAGCGCAGTCGGGGGTCTTGGTCGGCGACAATCTCGCCGAGCACCCAGGCTTGGTCCCCCGCCGTTCGGAGCGCCTCGACGGCCTCATCGGCCGCCGATGGGTCCACAATCACCACCAGCCCGACCCCGAGATTGAAGGTGCGGCGCAGCTCGGATTCCTCGACTGGACCACCCTCGGCGATGATGGTGAACAGGCGGGGCCGAGCATAGCTCTGGAGATCGATCCGCGCACCGAGCCCGTCGGGAATGACCCGCGGTAGGTTGTCGACCAGTCCACCCCCGGTGATGTGGGCGATCCCATGAAGTCGGTCACCACAGCGCTCGCACAGGGCGGCGGTCGCCCGGGCGTAGATCTTGGTAGGGACGAGCAACGCCTCGCCAACGGTGCAGCCGAGGTCAGCGAGCTCCCCGTCGAGGGCCAAGCCCATGCGGTCCAGCAAGACCCGCCGGGCGAGCGAAAACCCATTGGAGTGGAGACCACTCGAGGCAACGCCAATGAGCACGTCCCCCTTGGCTACCGCTTGCCGGTCGAGGATGGACGTTCGGTCGACGACCCCTACCGCAAAACCGGCCAGGTCGTACTCGCCGTCGGGATACATGCCAGGCAGCTCGGCGGTCTCGCCACCGAGCAAGGCACAGTCGGCCTGTCGGCAGCCCTCGGCGACGCCTCGGACCACGGCCTCGCCGACGTCGACGTCGAGCCGACCGGTGGCGAAGTAGTCGAGAAAGAAAAGCGGACGGGCACCGAGGGTGATCACGTCGTTCACACTCATGGCGACCAAATCTATGCCGACCGTGTCATGAACACCGGTGGCGAAAGCGATCTTGAGCTTGGTGCCTACGCCGTCGGTGCCGCTGACCAGCACCGGATCGGCCAAGCCTTTGGGCACCGAGCAAAGACCGGCGAAGCCGCCAACCCCGCTAACCACGTTGGCCGTGCGCGTCGCTCGAGCCAGCGGCCCGATACGTCGCACGAGCTCGTCTGCGGCATCGATGTCGACCCCGGCGTCACGGTAGGTGATGGGCATGACCTTCGACCCGTGCCACATCGACTAGAGGGCGGGAACCAGGAACTACTGATGGACGACGACGGTCGTCCCCTTGCTGGTGTTGATCCCATGCCAGGTCTCGGGCACCTGGGGATCGGTCCACTTGAAGACCCGCATGGCATCCACTGGGGCGAGGTTGATACAGCCATGGCTGCGAGGGATCCCGAACACGTCGTGCCAATAGGCCCCGTGAATGGCGTAGTTCTTGGCGAAGTACTGGATACGGGGGACGTCCCTCAGCTTGAACAAACCGTGACCACGTCGCACGGAGACTCCGTAGACCCCGTCCCCTCGCTGGGGCACGTAGCCTTCGTCGCCCACCCTGGCTGCCTTTTCGTGGTTGAGCCGCCGCCCCGACCCTTCGTCCGAGTCCATGGTCGCGCTGACGTGCTTGGCGTAGATGTTGAACACCCCACGGGGCGTTGCGGTGGTCGTCTCCGGGTCGCCGATGGCAGGCCGGCCGGTGGACACCAAGGTCACGTATTCTGGCGTCTTGCCACGCCACAGCACCAGCACCTGGTCGCTGAGGTCGACCTCGATCCACTTGGCCCCCTTCCGGGCGGCGGATGGCCATTTGCCGGGGGAGACCGCTAGTCCCACGTCTTTACCGAAGACCCAGCGGCCGTCAGCGAGCCGGTAGTATTTCTCCCCGTCCACTTTCTTCACCTTGCCGGCCAGCCGGTGAGCTGTGCGCCGGGCCAGGTCACCTGTCGGAGTCGCCGTGCCGCCCTCGACTCGATAGGCCTGGGCGCCTCGCATGCGCACGATGGCCAGGGGCAGCGTGAGCTTGTCGCCCAGCTCAAAGCCGTGAAAGGGCGAGGCCGCGTCGGGCTTGACCTTGGTCGTCGGCGCCAGCCTTAGGTCAGCAGTGATGGCAAATCGGCGCTTCAGATAGTGCTCGCCCGTGGCAAAAGACCCGATGAAGGCCAAACCGGTGTGGCGCCGTGCTCGCTCAGCGAAGATGGCATATTCGGGCACCTCGAAGCCACTGACGTTGGCGATCAAGCGGCTGCCCTCCCGCAGCCAGAAGGGCCACGGATCGGTGTCCGAATCACCGCCGAACAGCTGGCCCAGGCTCAGCTCGGTCGAGTTTTTTTCCCGCCCTAGCTCACCGATCTGCTTGCCTGGGATGAGGCGCCCCAGCTCGTCCACCGGGACGTCCGCCGCACCGAGCGCCACGGTCTGGATCTCCGCCTTGTGGTCCTTGAACCACTCCAGGTGCTCCTTGAGCTTGAACTCCCGCTTGAACTGTTGTTGGGCAGTGGGTACCCGCAAATACAGGGGCGTCACGGCCCGTACGAAGCCATAGCGATAAGGCAGGGGCAGGTCCCGACTGGGACGCTTCGTCGCCGCCCTCAGCAGCGGGTCGTCCATGTTGATGGTCGCATCCTTGCCTGCACAGACATGGCCCCGCGGTTCAATCCGGTACCACCCTTCCTTGCACCCACGCCGCCCCACCGGCTCCTCCGAGCGCGGCACTCTGGCCCCAACTCTCAGGTAGCCGAGCTTGGCTGCCCCTTTGTCCGGCTGCGCGTAGACGGTCACTGCAAACCCGCGAATCCCCAACAGAAGCCGCTCCCCTGCCGACCCACGGGTCGGGGCGGAGGTCGTCACCGAGCTGGCCGCAGTGGCCGCCTCCGTTGCGGTGCTCTGAGTCGCACCTGACTCTGACGCGCCCACGGGCTCGGTCTCAGCCCCGCAGCCCAGCCCTACCAGGGGCACCGCGGCTAGCGCCGCCAACACGGCGAGCTTGCCCACACCAACCACCTTTGCCAGCCCCGGCATCGTCGAATCCCTATGACATCTCCGGCACTTCGTCGCCAGCAACAGCTGCCAGACAGTGCCCCAATTGCCTGCCCAACCAGGCCAGAACCGAGTATTAGGAGGAACGAACCGTAACCGCCACCTACCTCCCCCGGCTCCACGGAGGGACACGAGGCAGAAAGCCATTTGGGTTTCCCGCCTTTTTGAGGCTAACATCGCCCAACGATATTGAGAGGTCGCTCCGGAAAACCGGATGGACATACTCTCCTACCCCAGGGGCCTGGACTATGGCTGACGACAAACGGAATCACCCTCGAGCCAAGGTGCTCAGCATGACGGTGCGCTACAAGAGCGCCACCATCGACGACTTCGTTGAGCACCACTCGGACAACGTGAGCCGTGGGGGCATCTTCATCAAGACGTCTTCACCGTTCCCACCGGGCACGCTGCTCAAGTTCGAGATCCGTATCGCCGATGATGAGGCGGTACTGGCAGGCGTCGGTCGGGTCGTGTGGAAACGAGACGAGCCAGGAGACGCCGAGGACGAGCCGGCCGGGATGGGCGTGAAGTTCATCAAGCTCGACGAGAAATCGCGGCTGCTCATCTCGCGGCTGGTCGAGGCGGCCAAGGGCAAGGAGTCCAAGTACGACCGCGGCTTCGCCCAAGAGGCAAAGAAGAAGGCCACCAAGAAGGTGAAGAAAGGGACGCTACTCGGCCTTGGCGCCATCGGCGCAGAGGAAGAGGCTGCCGCCAAGAAGGAAGCCGAGCCGGCTGCGGCGGAGCCCGAGGCAGCCCCGATGTTCCCGAAGACCGATCCGGAAGAGGAGATGCCGCCCCCCGAGGAGCGCACGGTCATGAAGCAGGCCGCCGAGCTGCTCGAGCAAGCGCTCGCCGGAGCCGGCGGCTCGATGGATGACCTCGGGAGCGCTGCCACCGACGAAGACGACGAGGATTGGGGAGCGCCGGAGGCCGAGAAGAAAGAAGAGCCGGCTGAGAAGAAGGAAGAGCCGGCTGACAAAGAGAAGCCAAAGGAAGACAAGAAGCCTGTCGCTGCCGATAAGCCCAAGCCGGAAAAGAAAGAGCCCAAGCCGGCGAAGAAAGACGCCAAGCCGGAGAAGAAAGCGTCTAGGCCCAAGGCCGCAGCCGCCCGACCGGTCCCCAGGCCCGACGATGGTGATGACGAGGAAGAAGAAGGCGGCGGCAAGACGCTGCCTATCATCTTGGTCGTGGCCCTGGCCGTCGTACTCGGCTGGATGTGGCTCAACCGTGGCGACGAAGCCGGGACCGACACCCAGCCCACCGCCAAGCCCACCCCAGCGCGCTCGGCTCCGACGACCACCTCAAGCGCCCTAGCAACGGAGACGGCCAGCGAATCGGCCACCGAGTCGGCAGAGCCGGAAGATGCCGGCGCGCCGGAAGAGGAAGACGCTGGCGAGCCTGAGGAGGTACCCACCGCCGAGCCGACGACGAAGCCACCTCCGCCGCCGACCAAGACGGTCAAGCCGCCGCCGCCGCCGCCGCCGACCAAGACGGTCAAGCCGCCGCCGCCGCCGGAGGACGATCCTTACGAATAGGCCCTACCCATAGGCTGAGCCCGCGCCTCGCGGGCTCTGAAGAGCCCCGTGACATCTGCTCACGGGGCTCGTTCAGTTTGTCTGGCTCCGCTTTCGCTTCCCCCACGAGCACGAACCCGCGCTCGCCCCCGCTTCCCTCACCCTTCCGAACCCGACCTAAGGCAAACGATCGGGCTCGAGACGGACTCTGGGTCGGGCTCGAAGCTCGAAAAGCTCTGTGCGCCGAGCCGGTCAGTCAGTCTTTCGGCGTCTCGTCGTCCGCGCCTGGCTCTTCCATGAAGGAGAAGGCCTGCTGCGCCATCGGGCGCAGACCGAGTGGCGTCTTGCCGGCCGCATCAAAAGCGGCCATCTCGCGGCCTAGATCTGCCTCCACGACCTCGCGATTGTCGTAGGCAAAGGACAGCGCATCCAGCACCCGTGCCGGCCCCAAGCGCGGGTAGCGCTTGAGCAGCGTGTCGATGGATACGCCCGCCCGATGCCACGCCCAAAGGCGGCGCACCGGTACGCGCGATCCCTGAACGTGTGGGCTGCCGCCGAGTAGACGACTGTCGCACCGCACATGAGGGTGGGGCACCAGCACCCGTGGGAGCGGAAGCAGGTTGACCGGAGAGGCCTTGCCACGCTTGGCCATGAGAGCAGGGTAATGCACAGCGGGCCGGTAGCCAAAAAGTCGCCACCTAACAGGTCAGCGCGCCTGCCGCTCACGCAGTCGCTTCACCGCCGCCTTGTGGGCCGCGTAGTCTTCGCTGAACTCGTGTTGGCCTTGCCCCTTGGCCACAAAGTACAGGTACTCCGTGTCCGCCGGTGCCAGCACGGCTTCGATGCTCGCCGCCCCAGGATTGGCGATTGGGCCAGGCGGCAATCCGTCAACCACATAGGTGCTGAACAGGTTGTCTGGGTCCCGGTTGAGGGCCGGTGATGCCTTGCCATCGAACCCTTGGCAGGCGCTGATCTGCTCGGGCATCGCATGACATCCGTAGATCGCGGTCGGGTCAGACTGAAGGCGCTCGAGCCCGCCACCCTGCAGGCGATTGATGAACACGCTCGCGATGATCGGGCGCTCGGGCGCAACGACCGCTTCCTTCTCGACCATCGATGCCAGGGTCAACACCTGTCGGCGGCCGAGCTCCAGCTCCGCCTGGAGACGCTCCCAACCGGCGGGATGGGTTCCAACGAGCCGCTTCCATCGCCGATTGGCCTCCTTGACTAGGCGACTGACGATGGCAGCTGGATCGCTGTCTAGCGCGAACCGATAGGTCGCCGGAAACAAGTAGCCCTCGGCCGTGTCGGCAACAGGCAGCTCGGCCGGTTCAACACCAAGGGCGTAGAGCAGCTCGCGATTCGCACTGGCATGAAGAAACGCTCCTCGCGCACAGACCCCTTGTGTTTCGAGCCGCTCGGCGATGGCGAAGCGATGGAAGCCCTCGGGGATGGTCAGCTTGACGGTGGCGCGCCCATCCTGGCGACACAGGAGAGCGACCAAAGTGCGAGGCGACGCGCCACCAGGCAACAGATGAGGCCCAGGCTGGAAACAGTCGGAGGCCGCGGTGGCGCGCAAATAGACCTCCATTGCCGCCGGGGCATCGGTCAGCTCCAGGTCGGCAAGCAGCCCTGCGGCCTCTGCCGCGTCGAGCCCCTCTGGCCAGCTGACGGCCACCGGTCGTGACGTCAGCGGACCGGGCTCGTCAGCAAAGCGGCGATAGCCGGCGACCACGGCGATGGCAAAGCCCAGCAGTCCGCCAAAGACAACCAGAAGCGCGGCTCGCCACCAGCGCGGCCGGCCTGCGCGAGCGGGTCGACGGCGTGCGCGGCGGACCAGTTTGCGAACGTTACGCCGCTGAGTCACGCGACGCTGGCGCAGCTTTCGGGTGCGCGGTCCGCCACGCTTCGGGCGCTTGCCGGTCCTTCGGTCACTCAACCCGAGGTCCTACTTGCCCGAACCTCGACAGGGCGTCATGGACTTCCGCTGTACTGAACGACAGGTTGTGAAGCTCACCGCTCCCACCGTCAGGAGGATCGGGCTAGTATTTGTCTCGTGAGAAATCACCACGCCGCCGCCAAAGAGTCGCTACCAACCAGGGAGGGCAGGACCGACCCTTGGGGTCTTTGCCTGCTCATCGTGGGCACGCTCCTACTCCTGTCAGCCTGCGAGAAGACCCCTGCCGAGCCGGCAGCCAGCGACGCAGCAGCACGCCCCACCCGAACCGTCCAGCAACTCACCTGGACGGCTCCACCGACGTGGAACGTAGAGCGCGTGGCGAAGCAGGGACTCTACCGAGCCAAATACACCGTTCCGACGGCCGGCAACGCCAAGCTCACCGCTGAGGTGCTGGTCTCCAAAATCGACGCCAACGAAAAGGCTGACCTCCCAACAGCGGCGGCAAACTTCCTCCGGCTGTTCGAAAACACGACCCACAAGAACCCGAAGCGCGAGAGATTCAAGGTCGGCGCCTTGGACGTCATGTGGATCGAGATCGCCGGGACCTACCGGTTTCCCATCGGTCCACCGGTGGGTCCGCAGAAACAAGCAGCTGCGCACGTTCTGAAAGAGAACTGGCGCGGCATCGTGGTCGGCGTGAAGACCAAGAGCCGCGGCAGCTGGTTGTTCCGCCTCGTCGGGCCGGACGACAGCGTGGCTGCTGCCCGTTCGACTTTCCGCTCGATGATCGACAGCGTGAAATAGTCAGACCTCCTTGGGGCGTTATCCCAACGACACGCCGAGACGGCCAACCAGCGGTGGCGCCGGGCCTTCGCTGGGGGCTCCGAAGTTGGCCCGAAACGGCCAAAACGCCGATGATCGTAGTCTGCTGAGCAGAGTTCGAACCGGCACGCCGACACGCTCGTTGCCCAATGAGACCCACCACTCCACCACTGCTCGATCGCCTCGCGATACTCCGCGGCAGCCTGGAGCACTCACGGACCGGCGGCGGGCGCCACCACCGCCGACGAGTCGTCACGCTGCTAGTCGCTCTCGTCATCGTCGGCGGATTGACCCGCCTCGCGTTGGACGACGAAGTGGCGGAGACGGCGCTACCCGAACCCCCGCCTCCGGCCCATGAAGGAGCAGGCGTAGACGAGAGCCTCGGCAGGTCACTGCCCGCCAGCTTGGTCGCCAACGTCAGAACCGACCCGCCGGATTGACCGCCAGGCGCATCCGCCCAGGCCGCGGGCGCTCGCCTCGACCAACGAAAAAAGGCCTCGACGAGCGAGACCTGGGGGTGGGCGCAACAAGATTTGAACTTGTGACTTCATCCGTGTGAAGGATGCACTCTACCGCTGAGTTATGCGCCCAGTGAGCGTTGAGCGTTAGCTACTCAATCCGCCGGCTGTTCGCAAGCGTAAGCATCGTCGAGCGGGCGACAGGTGGATGGTCACCAGTAGCCTCACCGACGGCGGAGCTTGGCCACGCGCTTGGGCAAGGCAGCGCGACGGAGGCTGGCTTTGCGGCGGACCGTCTTGGTCGACACGGTGGAGCTCTCGAGCAGCTTGGCCGCAGAGCGACGGTCGCGCTGAGTGTCGAACTTGCGCACGACCTGAGTGGCCTGGCCCTGCTTGAACCGGTAGCGCTTAGCGTATTTCTTCAACACCCCAAGGCGCGTCCTGTCCCGCGATGAGCGCTCCAAACCCTTGAGCAGCTTGCGGTATTGGGTCGCGCTGATCACGCTGCTGTAGGGCTTCTTCACCGACAGCTTCGCGCGGCTCATCTGGCGAGTCGAAGCGTAGGTGGGTGAGGTCCCGTGGGGCCGCACCGCAGCCTGGTGGCCCGTCCCATGCCCGCGCCGGGCGGCCACATAATGGGACCGATAGTGGTAGGCCGGCGCGTAGGCGACTCGCGGCAGATCCCCGTCACTCCAGACCAATTCGGTGGCGCCGCGGCGGATCAAGATGCCTGCGTTGAACACCATCCGGGTGCCCTTGGTCGCCAGCACCCCATAGACCTGGCCGGGCCGCACCGTGGCGATTCCGGGCTGCAAGAACCAGCCGGTGACCTTGCCGTGGCGGTAGACCATGACGGCCCCACCTTTGGGCGGAACGACGCTGATCGTGGAGGCATAGGGGTCGAAGGCGGACCCTCGCAACGCATCGTGAATGGCACCAGACTGGGCCGAGGCCGCTGCCGGAATGGCCAGGGCAGCGAGCACGATCGTCATCTGGAGGAACAGCTTGGTCTTGGGCATGATTATTCCTTCCGCACCTAGTTCGACGGCAGCCGGCCGGCGCCGATTCACATTTCCGACGCAAACCTGCTCTCCGTCGTGGTCCTGAACAGACGAACAGGGGTGTCGGCAGTCGACGGTATTGCCTCCCCCTGGGCCACTACGCTAAGAGGACGACCTTTCGGCAGGCGGAATCCAACGTGGCGGAGCCAACGGTGGGCGACGAACAGTCAGACTACAAGCGGGCGCTCTCAGCACTGGAGTGGGCGGTAGCCCAGGCCGAGCAACGGTCTAGTGAGCCCACCCCACCCAAGGCGAGCGGCTCGGACTATCGGCAGGCAGCGGAGCACCATCGAGGGGAGCTGCGGGCGCTGCTCGACCAAGTGGTGATGGCAGCAGACGCTGAACGGGGGTTGGCTGCCTTGCTCGAATGTGGCGCCCTCGCGGCGCTCTTGCCCGCCGTCGTGAAGATGGTCGGCTTCAGTGACAACGAATGGCGCCACAAGGACGTCTGGAAGCACACCAAACAGGTCGTGCGACAGGCCGTTCCGCGGCTGGCGGTGCGTTGGGGAGCGGTGCTGCACGACATCGGCAAGGTCAAGACCCGGTCCATCGGTAGCGGCGGTCAGGTGCACTTCTTCGGTCACGCCGAGGTGGGCGCCCGCATGTTCGACAAAATGGATCGACGCCTTCCGCTGTTCATCGATGACCCGGAGCTCAAAGCCTCGATCCGTTTTCTGGTGCTACACCACTTGCGGGCGAACCAGTACCGCAGCAGCTGGACAGACAGCGCGGTGCGACGGTTCGCCCGTGAGATGGGTGCCCACATGGACGATCTGTTCTGTCTGTCCCGGGCCGACATCACAACCAAGCGACCTGAACGCAAGCGCCGCGGCTTGCGACAGATCAACGAGCTTCAGAGTCGGGTGAGCGAGCTCGCTGCACTCGACGCAGAGAAGCCGCCGCTGCCGAAGGGAGTCGGCGATGCCATCATGGTCGCCTTCGAGATCCCCCCGTCGAAGCGGATTGGCGACATCAAGCGCAACCTCGAGCAGGCGGTGACCGCCGGCCGGGTCGACGCCCACCAGGACGCCGCGATCTACGTCGACTTCCTACGGGAGAACCCGGCGCTGCTCGAAGGGGATTGATGCCGCAGCCCACCGGTCTGGGACGCATTCCAGGCTACTTCTTCTTCAGCTTCTTGCCACAACCAACGCAGCGCCGCGGCAAGCCCGACCGATGATAAAGGGCTCCACAGCGGCGGCACATGCGCACATCCTCTTCGACGCTGAGCGGTCGGCTGCTCGCCATACAGGTCAGCTGGGTGACCTGGAGAGGCTCTGCCACAACCCGCTCACCCTCTGACGCTGCAGGCGTCCCGATGCGCTGCAGATCCTCGTCGTCCAAGGCAACCTGCTTGGGGATCCGCTGCAGAGCTTCGGAGACCAGCCGCCGGGCAGCCGCAGGGTGGGCGAGCAGCGAAATGGTGAGGGGCTTGCCACCGGTGTCGAGCCGCAGCTGGTCGGCAGCAGAGCTTATCCTCTCGACCTCGTACCAGCCTGTGCGCATCACCCGATCATCCACCTCGAGCCCCACGCCGAGCTGACCGATCCGCCAAGTGTAAAGTCGCTGCCTGCCGAACAATAGGTAGTAGGCAAGGAGCACCACGCCCACCGCGAGCACATAGGGCGGATAGCCCAGCTGGGGGAGCGCCTCGTCACGGAACACCAGCGCATAGGCGCCGACGCCAAGTGCGATGCCACCGAGGGACAGCGCCACCACGCCGAACACCTCGGTCTGCCCCGTCTTGGGCTCGAAGCGTCGCTCTGAGAAATCCTCATCCACACGGCGCAGCGCGGGGGGCGCTGCGCCACGACCGCTGGCCTTTGAAGGCTTGGTCCGGCGAGCCATGGGTCCCGTATAAGCAATCATGGCAGCTGACGCCACCGGATGGAGGCGGCAGAATGTCTCAGCCCCGCGGGAAGCGCGGCCCGATGGTGGCCCTAGTGGTGGCACTGTGGGTGTGCTGATGAAGCTAGATCACGTCGCAATCTACGGAGTGCCCGCCCTTGCGGGCGCCATCACCGCACTGGCGCTCCTGGGACCGGGGAGCGAGCAGGTCGTCATGGGGGCGCGGATCCGCGGCGTCTTGGCCACCGGTGCCGACCGGTGCGCAGTCCGAGTGCACACCTTGGCCCATCGCGCCGAGGTCTACCACTCGGTGGCCCTTGCCTCGGTGCGACTGGAGATTGAGCATGACGGAGCGGTGATCGGCAGCTGGGAGGGCGCCACCCAGAAGGGCGGCCTGGCCGAAGCTGTGGCCAAGCTTGGCCAGCCCCTGACCGGGAGCACAACGCTGCGGCTGTCCTCCGGTGGTCGAGCCCTCGCTGAAGCAACGGTGACGGTTCCACCACCGCTCGCCATCCACGGACCGCCGGCTCCAGCGGTGCAGACCGGGCAACTGCCCATCACCGTGCTCGTGCCACGAGGGTTCACGGTGCCGCCCTTCGCCGAAAGGCTCGTGGTGTCCACCGTGGTCCCGTCGACCCAGCCCACGCCAGGCGCAGCGCCCGACAAGGACCAGGCCCCCAATAGGCCAGCGCCAAGCTCGGACAAGGGGGGCGGGCCCGTTCAGACCCCTGAGGTCGAGCCTCCGCCGCTACTCGCGACTTCTGCCGAAGGAGCAGAGGTCCGACAGATCGGCCGGCCCGTCCGGCAACATTGCGACTCAGCCGGCTGCCGATACCAATGGCAGCTAGAGGTCACCGTGACGGCACCGACCGCTCAGCTCGACCTGGAGGTCCGCACGGCAGACGGCAAGCTCAGCGCCTGGCGTGGCGCCCTGCCGGTTCAGACCGGACGGATGTGGCTCGATCCGAAGGCCACCACCCATGGCGAGCTTTCGGTGCAGGCGGCGACGCCCAAAGAGGAGGCCTTTGTTTCGCTGGTCGGCCCCACCGGAAGGCTCTGGGGCGGCCGCGCTCCCCTGGACACTGACGAGCGAGGTTTCTCGTTAGGCACGCTCGGCCTGCCCGAGTTGCCCTCCGGACCCCTCATGGTCTTGCTGTCGAGCGATGCCAGCGAACCCATGGACACGACTGTGGCCTGGCCCCTTCGACCCGAGCTGGGCAGCGTCGAGGCCCGACCGCTGGCGCTCTTGGCCGACGGGATGCCTGCCCTGATAGCCCAGGAACAGGATCGCCGGAGCAAGGCCCGACGCCCAGCCTATGGGTTGGTGCTCACAGCCGGCCTCTTCGAGCTACTGTTCTTGTGGCGCCGGGGCCGTATGACCCGGAGCCGGTTGCGATCCCACTTGCGAAAAGCAAACCTGACACCGGCCGGAGCGAAGCTCGACCATGCCACCGTGGAAGCCATCGCCAGAGGCACCCCACTGTTGTGGTTGACGCTGATGAGCGGCGGGCTGGCGCTGGCCTTCGCGATCCTCGCCCTGGTAGCCGCTTTTGCGTGAATGGCTGCCGGTTACGCCGTCGGCATCCGCAACGCTGACATCCGAAAGTGGCGTTGCGTCGCGTGCACCTGGGCGGCTCGAACCCTCATCTGCTCGAGGCTGATTTGCTCGGCCCGCGCGAGATCGAGCTGCAGGCGGCGACTGTGAGGGATCCAGCGGAGCGAGCCCCCGAGGAGCACGGCGCCCAGACCTAGCAGAACCCACCACCAGGACAACAACGCGCCGATGCCAAGCATCGCCGCCACGATCATGCAGAACCAGCCAACCGAGCTGACGGCGATGAAACGAAGCGTCACCTTGCGGTGCCGATCACGAAGAACTAGCGCTGGAGTAGTCATGGGGGGCCTCTGGGCGTCGTAGCGGCGGCTGCAATTACTTACATTGCAACGGGCGTGCCGACGCTGTGGGAGGCAAAGTCGGCCAGCGTCAGCATAATTTCATCAATAATATCGCTGAAGGCTGGTCAGTCAGCGTCGCAAAGGTGGGTAAATTGATTACCATGTGTGTGTACTCGGTACACCAGCCTACAGGTCTCGGAGCCGGGAACGGCGACGTCCGCAAGGGTCATCGGTCACCGTCCCCCGATGCCCCTGGAGCTTGACCTCAGTGGAGCTGCTGGGCGATCGGCGCCGGAAGCACCCGGGTCACGGTGGGCGGCTCTGCCGCGGTTGCGGCATCAGCAAAGGCCACCAACGCGTTGGTCTGTGCCGAGACGCGCTTGGCGAGTCGCCCAGCGGCCAGTGACGCCTCCGAGACCTGCCGATCAACGTGGGCGCGAGCGGCACCGATCATCAGCTGATTCGATGCAACGTGGATTGGTTCGACCACCGAGAAGAGGATGGTCCCGGTGCGCACATCGAGCAAATCCACTTGCGCCAAACCATGGCTTTCGACGGTGACTCCAGGGGCGATGAACATGCCGATCAGCGTCGGATAAAGCCAAGCCCAGCCGTTCAGATGGGTGTCGTCCTCGAACCTCTCGGAATAGAGAAGCAAGTAGCGAAGGCGATAGCGGGCGGCGAGCACGCGCAAGCCCTCGATCCCGCCCGGCTTGGGCAGCTCGGTGGAAATGTCGCTGACATGGGACAACTGTGGGCTGCCGGTGAGCACCTTGGCGAAGTCTCGGGCCGCAGTGCTGCGAGTGCGGATCGACACGGGCTCTTCAGGATCGAAGGCTTTGGCCAGCGGGACCACACCGACCCGAGCTGGGAACTGGAGATCGATCGGCTTGCTCAGGATTTCTTGCAGCTGGTTCTCGGTGAGCGAGCCGCTGGCGTCCTTCGAGTAGAGGGAGCGGTCGAGCACGACGGGCTTGGGCTGCTCGGCGATGCGGGCCGGTTGGGCGTCGTGGGCTGGGCCGGCAGCGCAGGCAGTCACCAGGACGGCGAGTGAGAAGGTGGTGGCCAATTTCAAGCAAGGCTTCATGGGTCTGTTCCTTTGGTTCGCTGGTCGAGCTCAGGCCCGTGATGAACGATGCAACCTGGCTCCTAGACGACAACGGCAGCCCTTGATCGGGCCTTACACCGTCGCGAACACAGGATCCTTTCGCTGCCCCGTCCGTCATTTTTGGATGAGCTCGCAGCGACCAACCGTTGTCACCACAGTGTCGTCGCCAGGTCCGGTCGGGGCGGAGTCGACAAACAGCCGAGCCGTGGCTCTTCACGGCTCGAGAAGCTAGGCTATACCGCCGTGCTGAGAGTCCGATTTGCTGGTCCATGTCTAATCGCACTGCTGGCCTTGTCGCCAGGAGCGGCTGGGCAGGATTTCGACCCAGGGGGACGCCGCCCACGTCCTCCTGCAGTCCCAGGAGCTCACCGTCCGCACCCACCGAAGCCGCCAGGCAAGAAGAAGCCTGACGTCAACAAGCTCATCAAGCGCTACACGGCGATTCTGCTCGCCAGGCCCCACGAAGCTTTCCCGCTGCAGAAGCTGACTCAGCTCTATCGTCAGCGGGATGGCAAGCTCGATCAGCTCGTCGCCGAGTTCGAGAAACGGGCGGGTGCACCCGGTCCCGATCAGTTCAACGCCAAGCTCGCCCTGGCCGGTATCTACGTCCACGCCCAGCGCAAGGCCGACGCCGCAACCCTCCTCGAGGCGGCAGTCAAAGACAAACCGAACCTGGCGACGCCGCACTTGATGCTCGCCCGGCTAGCGCAGCAGGGAGACGATCACAGCAGCGCCCGCAAGCAGTTCGAAGCCGCCCTTCCCCTGATGAAGAAGGGCGTCGAAAAAGAGCGGGTGGTGCGCGCTCTGATGCTCCTCTGCGTCGAGCTCAAGGACTTCGAGGCCGCACGCAAATACCACGGCACCTTGGTGCGCCTGGCCGGTGGCTCGCTGTTCGTGAAGAAAGAGCTGGGCCGCGAGCTGTTGCATCGCGGCCACCATGCCCTGGCCGAAGAGGAGTTCCGCAAGATCGTCCGGGCGTCTGCGGGGGACAATCGAGCCCTGGCCCCGGCGCTGCGTGATCTGGGCAAAGCCCTGGCCAAGCAGAAGAAGATGGCCGAGGCCCTCGAGGTACTGAAGCGAGCCCGCCGTATCGCCGGGGCCCAGGCGGGGATTCGGAACGAAATCCTGGTCTTGCTCACCGAGGTCTATCGTGAACAAGGCAAGCTAGTCGAGCTGATCGCCATCCTCGAGTCCGAACGTGGACGAGACTTCCAGCGGCTGGCTACTATTGGATCGCTCTACGAAGAGACGGGACAGGTCGATAAGGCGCTGGAGACCTATCGTACCGCCTTGACGATCAGTCGCCGCAACATCGACGTGCGGGTGAAGCTGGTGCACCTGCTCCAGACGGCAGGTCAGCTGGACGAAGCGATCAAGGAATACGAGGCGCTGATCAAGGCGGCGCCTCACAACGCCGACTTCGTCTTCGAGCTTGCCGAAACCCTGATCCAAAGGGGGGACCGGAACAAGGCGCTCAAGCTAGCAACCGCTCTCGAGCACCGGTCGGCCCGAGATGGCGAAATCCTGGCGGCGGTGGCGGATTTCTACGAGCGCATCGAGGAGCAGGATCGGGCCATCAAAGTCCTCGAGCGTTTGGCGAAGCTCCCCTCAGGGGATCCCCAATACGTGATCGATCTGGGCGACCGCTACTACCAGCAAGGCGACAAGAAACGGGCCGAAGCGACGTGGCTCAGAATCAGAAGGCTGGTCCCGAATCGAGCCCGTGCCGCTTCCATCCTCGGTGAAGTCTACCTGGATCACGACATGCCAACCGAGGCTCTTGCCTCGTTCCACGAAGCGGTCAAGCTGGCACCCAAGCGCACCCGCTACCGAAAGCAGTTGGCCGTCGCGCTAGAACGCACCGCTGCAGCGGTCCGCGGCGGCCGCTACCGCTACCGTGAGGCGCTCACCATCTGGGAAGAGCTGGCGGACAATGCTGGGGACGACCAACTGCTGGCCCGCGAGTGTCGCACCCACATCGTCAGCCTGTGGGCCATCCTGCGGCAGCTCAAGAACAAGATCGGGCCACTCAAGGGGAGACTTGCGGCTAACCCACCAGACCTGCAAGCCGGCCGCCTGCTGGCCGAAGTGCAGCGACGTCTGCACAAGCTCGCCGACGCTGAGAAGACGCTGCGTACCGTCGTTCAGCACGCCCCGGGAGACGAGGCAGCCTTCCTGGCGCTAGAGCGCGTGCTGATCATGCAGCGCAACCTCACCGGCGCCATTGAGGTGCTGAAGAAGCTCGTGGACGTGAACCCGAAACGGGCGCGGCAGTACTACCAACGCATGGCTCAGTATTCGGTGGAGCTGTACCGAGACGACGACGCCATCAAGTATGCCGCCCGGGCCGTCGAGCTGTCGCCCAACGACGCCGTGGGCCATTACAACCTCGGCAAGATGTATCGCCGGCGCCAGGACAACGAGCGGGCGATGCAAGAGTTCCGCAACGCGATCAGCAAGAACGATCGCCTGTACCGAGCCTATTTCGCCCTGGCAGAGATGCTGCTCTCGTCGGGCAAGGTAGAGGATGCAGACCGGCTCTATCGCCATGTCGTGCGGGCATCTCGGGACGAAGAGTTCGTGATGCGGGCGGCCCGCGAATCGAGGCAGATCAACCTCGGCAAGGGCACCCTCGAGTCGCTGGAGCGCGAGCTCCTGCCAGTGGCCGTAGGCAACCCCCAAAAGCCGGTGTACCGGCGACTATTGGTCGAGCTCTACGGCGCAATGACTTTCCCGCTGGTACACGCAGCCCGGCTCGGCAAGACGAAGGCGGCCATCCAAGCGCGACAGCAGCTTGCCAAGATCGGCGCACGAGCCGTCAAACCGCTGCTCGACGCCATCGCTGACCGTCAGGTCTCTCAGCAACGAATCGCCATCGAAGTGCTGGCCTATGTGCAGAACAGAGGCGCCGGCCCTGCCCTCTTCAACTTCGCCACGAGCCAGGCAGAGCGGGAGCTGCGGGTCCGTGCCATGGTGGCCTGTGGGGCGCTGGCCGACCCTGCGCTATTGCCACGGTACCGCCAGCTGCTCGCACCTTCGAAGGATGGCGGACAGCTAGCTCCAGGCGATGCAGTCGCCGTCGCGGCCGCCTGGGGGGTGGCCCGGATGGGAAATAGCGACGCCGAGCCTCTGCTCCTCCAGTTGCTCGAGTCCCCCTCTCCCGATATCCGCGCCCTAGCCGCCGTGGGTTTGGGACTGACCAAGAACAAGCGCCACGCTGCTGTACTCGCCAAGCTCGCACGCTCCCCGGAAGCAGGCCCCACGGCTAGGGCGGCCGCCGCCCACGCCCTAGGAGAGCTCGAGCACGAGGCCCAGCGACCGCTACTGATGGCGCTGACCGACTCGGCAGAGCCCCAAGTCAAGTTGGCCGCGCTGCTGGCGCTCTCCCGTGGATGGCCGCGAACCAAACCCGGCCCGATCACCATTCCAGATGACGTGGGCTCGATTCTCGCCAGGGAGATGCTGGGAGAGGCACCGGAGCTGCGACACACAGCCACGGCCGCCGCCACGGCCCTGGCCACCGGCAGCTATCGTCGCTCGTCGACCTCACTGCCCGTACCTGATGGCATCGTGGTGGTCTCCGAGGTGCTCCGCAGCCTGGTGCCGACCGGCTACAGCCGTACCGAGCAGGCCCAGGCGTTGATCGCTCTGCAGGAGCAGCTCACCAAAGCCGCCCTGGCCGCAGTCGCCACCTCGCCTGGCCGAGCGCGGGTCGTCGCCGGACTCGCTCTGACAGGCCTCGGTTCGCTCATCGACGGAGCGCAGGATGACCCTTTGAGCCCCCAAGTAGCCCGTGACCTGGCCGCCACCACCGAGGAGATCGCGAGCGCCACGGTCACAGGCTTCGTGGCCCTGGCAGGCCATCCATCGGTTGATGTGCGCAAACGAGCCATCGAGCTATTGGCTCAACGGAGCGAGCCGCAGGCACAAGAGGCACTCGTTTCGGCTCTGAACGACGCCGATCCCGAGGTGTGCAAGACCGCCCTATCGGCCGCGGTCATCCAGAACCCCAAGACCGCGACCGCTATCATCGCCCTCCTGAGCAAGAGCGACAGCTGGTCGATCCGAGCTCGAGCCGCCGAGGCGCTGGGCCGCTTGCGCCCAACGGACCGCAAGACGGGCTCGGACCACGCTGGCCCGATCGCCCGAGCCCTCGAGGAGGCCGCGACGAAGGACGATTTCGCGTTGGTGCGAGAGGCCGCTGTGCGGAGCGTCGCGGCCCGGAATCCAACAGCCGCCCGGGGCCTGTTGCAGCGCATCGCTGAGAATGATCCAGAGCCCCTCATCCGCAGGCTCGCCGCCAAGCTTGCCAACCGACCCACAGGGAAGAACACGCCATGACGGGACCGAGGCTTGCCCACTGGGCTGGGGTGCTAGGCTGCACCGCCTTGCCGCTCGCAACGACGGCCTGCGATCGCATCAGCAGCTTCGACACCGGGCCGGACGAAGCCTTCTGCGGGCAGATCACCCTGGCCAGCGGCTATCGCACCGGGTTCACCCCCCGGGTGCAGATGCGCATGACCTTCGACTCGAGCAAGGTGGACAGTGGTGAGCCACCGGGGACGCTCACGACCTTCGATGCAGGCCAGGACACAGAGCCCCAGCTGCTGACTGAAGCGTCGCTACGCCCTATCCCACCACTCAGCCACGACCCGTTGTCCCAACTCGAGTTCGGAGACGGGCGCGACCTCAATCTGATTTACGCGGTGTCGCCCACCAGCCCAGCAGCAGAATCAGCCCTCGCCGTGGTGTCGCTGCGCGCCGACGACGCAGTGGAGGTGCGGCTCATCCGGCCTGGCACCGAGTCGGGTGACCAGGCCGCACCGGTGGGTCGTGAGCCTCTTTTCGGATTGTTCTTGCTCCGCCGACAGGACGGCGACTGCGGGTTCTGACTGCCAGCCAAGCCTCGACCCATGCCTGTGCTCGCCATCGAGAGCTCGTGCGACGAGACGGCCGCTGCGGTGGTGACCGCTGAGGGCATGATCCTGTCGGACGTGGTCCACAGTCAGATCGCCCTGCACGCGCCCTATGGTGGCGTCGTGCCTGAGATCGCAGCTCGGGACCACGTCCGTGCCATCGTCCCCGTGGTGAGCGCAGCGCTCGACCAGGCCCAGCTGCCCCTCGCCGCCATGGATGGCATAGCCGTCACCAGCCGACCCGGGCTGGTCGGCGCCCTCTTGGTCGGCGTTCAAGTAGCCAAGGGGCTGGCATGGGGCGCTGGCAAGCCACTGGTGGCCGTCGACCACCTGGTGGCTCACCTGCTCAGCGTGTTTCTTCGCCCCGCCAGTGGCAGGGACGGTAGCGGTGGTGATGGACCGGTATCGGCACTTTCAGCCGAGCCTGAGGCCCACCCACCGCGCTTCCCGTTCATCGGCCTGCTCGTGTCTGGCGGACACACGGCGCTGTATATGTGCCGCGGCCCCAACCACCGCCAGATCGAGGAGCTCGGAGCCACCCGGGACGATGCCGTTGGCGAAGCCTTCGACAAGGTCGCCAAGCTGCTCGGGCTTGGTTACCCAGGCGGGCCCATCATCGATCGGCTCGCGACTCGCGGAGACTGGTCCCGCGCCCGGGTGGAACTGCCAACCCCAATGGGCCGCAAGGACTCACCAGAGTTCAGCTTCTCAGGTCTCAAGAGCGCGGTCGCCCGGCACGTCGCAAGCGCCGACCGCCCCCAAACAGAGGCAGAGCTGGCCGACCTCTGTGCCGCCTTCCAGCGGGTGGTGACCCGCGTGCTAGTCAGCAAGGCCGTCCGTACGGCCCAGCGCCACGACGTAAACAGAATCGTGCTCGCCGGCGGCGTGGCGGCCAATAGGGAGCTGCGACGACGGCTGAGCCATGCCTGCACCCGCAGCGAGATCGCACTCCATGTGCCGCGCTTGGCAAGCTGCACGGACAATGCCGCCATGGTCGGCTACGTCGGCGCGCTCAAGCTGGCGGCAGGTGCTTCCGACGATCTCTCGCTGAGCCCGACCCCCCGCACCGAGCTACCGCGGGTCACCCGCAAGGGACGAGGCAAACGGGCCTCTCGGCAATAACCCGAGACCTGCGACAACTGGCCGGCCCATCGAACGAGCTGATAGAGTGCAGCCAGCGTGGAACTCGGTCCAGGCACCATCGTGAGCACGAACATTCGGCTCGCCGAACCCCTCGGCGAGGGGGCGATGGGGAGCGTGTGGGTGGCCGACCACCTGACCCTCAAGACCCAGGTGGCCGTCAAATTCATCGCATCGGATCTGGCCCAGGGCGACCCAGAGCTGCTGCGCCGCTTCGAGCGGGAAGCCACTGCGGCCGCGCAAATTAAGAGTCCTCACGTCGTGCAGACCTTCGATCACGGCGTGATGAGCGATGGGACACCTTTCATCGTGATGGAGCTGCTC
>JAUVCD010000568.1 GCA_030590865.1 Myxococcales bacterium
GTTCGTCGGCCTCGAGCAGTACGCGGCCGGCGCGCATCAGCGCCTGCGGGTCTTCAGGCGCCAGGGCGAGCAGCGAGTCCACCGCGGAGTGGGCTTCCTTGGCAGAGCCGCTCCGTGCCAGGGCGTCGATGTAGCGCATCAGCATGCGTTTGGCGTCGGCCTTCTCGAGCAGCTCGGCTCGGGGCACCAACGCGCCCAGGTGGGTGGCCGCCTCGTTGAAGGACTCGGCCTCGAAGGCCAGATCGCCCAAAACGAGCAGGGCGGTGACGTTGGTTGGGTCCAGATCGACGGCCTTGACCGCCGCTTCCCTCGCACTGGTTGGGTCCGCCAGCTTGTCGCGCTTGAGGATCGCCAACTCGGTGTAGAGCTTCGCCTTGGCCAGCTTGCCCTCGGTGCGACCGATTTCCTGGGCGATGACCTCGCTGGCGCTGGCCGCGTCGCCCCGGTCCAGGTAGGCGCTGCGCAGTCCATGCATGGCGTCCGGATCGTTGGGGCGAGCATCTAGCGCCTGCTTGAAGCGGGTGATGGCGCCGTCGCGGTCGCCGTGCTCTTCCAGGATCTTGGCCGCTCGGAGCCACAAATCAGCCTTCTGATCCGGGGTCTCGGCTGCTTCGGCGAGCTTCTCGACGGCCGTCAGGGCTGCCATGGCGTCGCCGGTGGCGGCCCGCACGTTGGCCAACGACTCGAGGGCCACCGCGTTGCCTGGCTCGAGCTGCAGCACGTTCTCGTAGGCGAGCCGGGCACGCTCAGGCGAGCCGAAGTCGAGCAGGATGCGCCCCTGGGCCAGCAACAGCGTGACCCGTCGGTCTTCCTCGGTGCAGACGCTCAGGCTCCGATCGTAGAGCTCGATGACGTCGTCCCAGCGGTCGAGCGCCCGGTAGTGGCGCATCAGGCTGGTGAGCGCGCCTTCATGGTGCGAGTCGAGCTCGAGGACCTGCTCCCACGCCTCGGCGGCCTTCTCGTGGTCGAGGAACTCCTCGTCCTGGATGCCAGCGATGCGCTGCTGCAAATTGATCTTCTGTCGCGGTGTCGCCGCTAGCGCGACCTGTTTGTCCAGGTTCTCGAGCAGCTCCTGGTAACGGCCCGTTTGGCTGAACACCCGGTCGAGGGCGCGGATGGCCGTCATGCTGCCCGGATCGGCTTCCAGCGCTGCTTCGTAGCGCCGCTGGGCTTCGGTGATGTCCTTGAGCTGATCCTCGTAGATCTCGCCCATCTTGCACAATGCTTCGGCGTGGGTATGGCCGGTGAGCGCTTCGGCCTGGCGCTCCAAGATCTTGACGTAGCCCAGGTAGTCGTCGTTGCGCTTGTAGATGCGCGCCAGAGCATCGACCGTCTTCTGGTGGCCTGGATCCTCGTCCAGCGTCTCTTCATAGAGATCCCGGGCGCTCCCCAAGTCGTCGAGCCGGGTCTCGAGAATGTCAGCGGCCTCGGCCCTCAGGTCACGGGCTCGCTCGGGTGTCGTGGCCCGGTCGACCCGGGTTCGCAAGACGGTGACCAGCTCAGTCCACTGTTGCGCACGGCGGTAGACGGCCGTCATGCCTTCGAGGGCCCCCTGATGGGCCGGCTCGAGATTGAGCACCGTCTCGAAGCAGCGCACTGCGAGATCGGGGCGCGAGACCTTCTCGTTGTACCACCGGCCCAAGCGGCTGAAGAGCGCCTCGCCGACCTCTTGGGGCAATCCGGGATGCTCGCTGACCTCGTGCAACGTCCGCATTGCGTCGGCCCAAAGGTTCATGTCGTCCCCCGCCGCCTTCTCCAGGTCCTCGGCGAAGTCATCGTTCTGAACGTCTTGGGCGAGGGCCTGGGAAAAAGCGAAGCAGGCTTGCTCGGCGTCCTCGAGTGGACCCATCTGCAGATGGCCGATCTTGTTCAAGGCCAGTGCTCGCTCCGAGTGGCTCTGCGAGTTTTCACTACGTTCGAGCAAGTAGTCGATCAGCTCGGAGAGCTTGTCCTGGGCCTTCATGGCCTTCTCGAAGCCCGTCCTGGCGACCTCGTCGTTAGGCGCGATCTCAATCAACCATTTGTAGGCATCTTCGCTCTTGGCGAAGTCCTTGACCTGGGTCTCGTAGAGCCGCGCGGCCCGGAAGATGAGGCCCTTCTTCTGCTCCAGTGCCCGATCGCGTGCCGCTTCCGCCTTCATTTCAGCAACGGCGCCCGACTCCTCGTCAGCCTTGGCGGCTGCGGCCAGGTCGTCCAGGTTGAGCTGATCGGCAGCCATCAAGAAGGCATCGGCAACCTTGCGCTGATCGGCTCCCCGCTCCAGCGTGACCTCGAGGGTGATGGCCGCTTCGATGTCCGTCGGGTCGGCGACTAGCAGATCGATGCAATCGTTGAGCTCGTCGTCGTCGATGGTGTCTTTGGGCTTCTCCAGCGGGCCCAGTACCGCGAGCACCTCATCGATGTCCGGGCGCTCGTTCGGATCTTTGGCCAGCAGGCTGCTGCACAGCAGGCTCAGCTCTTCGGACACCCAGCCGCGGGGAGCGACCTTTGAGGCCTTGCCGGGCTCCTTGGACAGGTGCGCCACCGCTAACTCGGTGGCCGTCTTCTCGTCCAGTGGTGGTTTGCCGGTGAGCATCTCGAAGAGCAGTGCACCGAAGCCGTACATGTCGCTCTTGGTCGAGGTCCCCAGGCCCCTCAGCTGCTCGGGGGCTAGCCCCTTGATGCGGTTGCCGCCGGTGGTGGCGACGTCCGAGTGGATCCACGACGAGCTGAGCATGTCACCGCCAGCGTCGACCAGCACGACTTTGGGAGAGCCGTCATCGTTCTTGGCCACGAGCACGTTCTCGAGCTTGAGGGCCCCGTGAACGAGGTTGGCATCGTGGATGGCCTTGAGCCCGTTGAGCAGGCCGTAGAGCAGCGCGCGGGCTTCATTGACGTGCAGCGCGCCAGTGCGTGCGATGCGCGGAGCTAGCGGCTTGGCCTCGACAGCCTGGTAGGCCACATAGGGTCTGCCTTCGACGAAGCCCGCTTCGAGCTCCTGGGGCAGATTGTCGTGGTCGACTTGGGCCAGCAGGCGGTTGCGGGTGAGGAACCTAGCGAGCTCCGTCTTGTTGTGGATCGCAGAGGCGTGCAGCAGCTTGAGCGTCGTGCTGACGTCGTTGCGCTTGGTCGCGTAGACAGAGCCATTCGGCCCGGCGCCTATCTTGCGGACGACCATGAAATCACCGAGCGCTTGGCTGGGCTTGAGCTCAACCGGGGCGCGCAGCACGTCGGCCACGAAGAGCTGGAGCTGTGGCGACGCGTCCGGCTTCGTGCTGGTCACCGCGTCGATCAGAGCCGCAATTGCGTCGTTGTCTTGGCAGTGGCCGGTCAGCGCCCGTGCAAAGGATGCAGGTGAGGCGGTGCCTCCCACCAACGACGGTTCAATGCCTAGCAGATCGCTCGACAGGGCCAACATCTCCTCGAGCGTGTAAAGACGCTCGAGCTCGCCACGAATCAGTTCGATCGACATGGTGTTCTGCTCTCGACTTGCGGCATCCAAGCTGCTCGGGAGTCGGCTAGCCTATGGCTGCAAGCAACCGGTCTATTGGGGGGGCGCTGGGGCCCCCGACCTCCACTCCCGATGGGTGGGTATCTATAACCAAAACTGCTACTGCCGCACAGGGCCAGTTGCGCCACCAAGTGAGTTTTTTCCGTACCTTGGGTGGCAGCCGGCAGCTCCGCAGAACCGCGGAATTTGTCCCGGTCGGGCGGACAATGCGATGGATCGGGGGTGAGCCAGCCTCCACCCTCCAGACCTGGTCCGAAGCCCCCCAAGGGTCCGCGTCGGGTCCTGCTGCTCGAGCGCGTGCTGCCCATTGGCCTGCTGGTGGTGGCTCTAGTGGGCGCGCCGGTGATGATTTTCTCCCGTGACGGCATGCCCCGACTCGAGACCGTGGAGCGGGAGCTGCGGACCGTGCAAGCCGAGAATTCGGCTATTCGGCGAGAGGTCGTTGTGCTCCGCGCGCGGGTCACCAAGCTGCGTGACGATCCGGCTGCGGTGGAGCAGTTGGCCCGGGACGAGCTGGGACTGATTCGGCAGAGCGAAGTGGTGTTCCAGTTTCCCTCTGAGCGCGACTAGCGCCCAGCGCCCAGCGCTCCCCTCGCGGATAGGCCTTGCGGACAGGCGGCGGGTTTTCTCAAAACCCCTCAGAGGCGGATATGCTATCCGCAATCCTCATGGGCGACGAAAAACGCCAGCAATACGACCAGCGTCTAGCCAAGGTTGCACCCAAGGCACGAAAGCGCTCGGGGAGTCTCGCGGCCAAGTCTGGGGCCGAGCCCGTCGATGCCGACGAGCTCTATGACGCTGCCACTCTGGCTGCCGAGGGGTTCGAGCCCCAAGGGGAGCTGGGCTATCCGGGCAGCCCGCCCTTCACCCGGGGTGTGCAGCCCAACATGTACCGGGGCCGGTTGTGGACCATGCGGCAATACGCCGGCTTCGGGACTGCCGAAGAGTCGAACCGGCGCTACCATTTTCTGCTCGAGCAGGGGCAAACGGGCCTCAGCGTCGCCTTCGACCTGCCCACCCAGATGGGACTGGACAGCGACCACGGGTTGGCCCGAGGCGAGGTGGGCCGGGTCGGGGTGGCTATCGACTCGCTGGGGGACATGCGGCGGTTGTTCGATGGTCTGCCCCTCGACCGTATCTCGACGTCCATGACCATCAATGCCACTGCGGCGATTTTGTTGGCTCTCTACGTGGTGGTGGGCGAGGAGCAGGGCGTCCCGCCCGAGGCGCTGCGGGGCACCATCCAGAATGACGTGCTCAAGGAGTACATCGCACGAGGCACCTACATTTACCCACCGCGGCCGTCGTTGCGGCTCATTCGCGACATTTTCGCCTTCGCCGAGGAGAAGCTCCCGCGCTTCAACACCATCTCCATCAGCGGTTATCACATGCGGGAAGCAGGCTGCACCGCGGTCCAGGAGGTTGCCTTCACTCTCGCTGACGGCATTGCCTACGTTCAGGCAGCGGTTGATGCGGGGCTCAACGTCGACGGGTTCGGCGGTCAGCTCAGCTTCTTCTTCAACGGACACAACAACCTGATCGAAGAGGTGGCGAAGTTCCGGGCAGCTCGTCGGCTCTGGGCGCGGCTGATGGCCGATCGTTTCGGCGCCACGACGGAGCGGGCTCGGGCCCTCCGGTTCCATTGCCAGACCGCTGGCATGACCTTGTTAGCCCAGCAACCGATGGTCAATGTCGTGCGGGTGACGACCCAGGCGCTCGCCGCCGTGCTCGGGGGCTGTCAGTCCCTTCACACCAACAGTTTTGATGAAGCGCTTGGGTTACCTACCGAGCATGCCGTGAGCCTCGCCTTACGCACCCAGCAGGTGATTGCCCACGAGTCCGGGCTGGGCGACTTCGTCGATCCCCTCGGTGGGAGCTATGCCGTGGAGACCTTGACCACCCGCATCGAGCAGGCCGCGCGGGGCTATCTCGATACCATCGACCGCCTCGGTGGCATGGTCGCGGCCATCGAACAGGGCTATGTCCAGCGGGAAATCCAGAACGCCGCCTATCGTTATCAGCTGGACATCGAGGCCAAGCGCCGCATCGTGGTGGGTCAGAACGACTACGTCGCCGATGCCCCCCCGGTACCGGTGACCAAGATTGATCCCGCGGTGGAGCAGAGTCAGACCCGGGGCTTGTGCGCATGGCGCGACGGCCGGGACGATGGCTCCTGGGGCGAGGCCCTGCAAAGGCTCGAGCGCATGGCCACAGGTGACGACAATCTGGTGCCGCCGATCATCGCTGCGGTGAGAGCTGGGGCGACGGTGGGCGAAATCAGCGACGTGCTGCGCCGTGTCTGGGGGCAGTTCGAGGAAGTGCTCACCCTGTGAGCCAAGTGCAGGTTCGTCCTTGAGATATTGACAACCTTGGCTGCGTCACTATTCTTGGCCGCCCCCATTCCCGGGATTTCCGGGACAAACACCATCACACACGCCTTCACGCACGCCTGGCGACATCGGTGCTCCGGAGCGGTTGTGGCATCACCACAGCCTCTCAGGGGTTGGTTGCTGGAGAAGGCGGAGGATTAACCGAAAGGAAGTGCTCATGAGTGACCCGACCAGCAACGATACTGCCACCCCTGAAGAGCCCAAAGCGGCCGCAGCAGCGCCGGCGGCAGCCCCTGCGGAGCAAGCCCCAGCGGCGGCAGAGCCTGCGGCAGTAGAGCCAGCGGCGGCTGCACCAGCGGCGGCACCACCAGCGGCGGCT
Organism: Myxococcales bacterium; assembly: GCA_030590865.1. GTDB lineage: Bacteria > Myxococcota_A > Polyangia > Polyangiales > Polyangiaceae > JAPYTK01. Next base: position 6,200 of record JAUVCD010000568.1, read on the forward strand.
GCACCAGCGGCGGCACCGCCAGCGGCGGCAGCACCAGCGGCGGCAGAGCCAGCGGCGGCTGCACCAGCGGCGGCTGCACCAGCGGCGGCAGAGCCAGCGGCGGCTGCACCAGCGGCGGCAGAGCCCGCGGCGGCTGCACCAGCGGCGGCAGAGCCAGCACCGGCCGCAGTAGCGCCGGCAGAGCCCGCAGCAGCACCAGCGGCGGCAGAGC
>JAUVCD010000461.1 GCA_030590865.1 Myxococcales bacterium
CTTCGTCGATAGCAACGGCCAGCCGCTGTCAGACCATGAGCCCGTCGGCGTGACCATCCACTGGGAAACCCCCTAGAGCCAGCCCATCGAGCTCAAGGCGGCCAAGAGCGTCAACCCGGTAGCAAAGGCCCCGCCCGCATAGCCCATCAGCCCGAAGGCTGTCGCAGCATGACGACGGCGCAGCGCAGGCAGCAGGCTGCCCGGGGCATCGAACAGTCCGCCATCGAGGTCATCCGGCTGGCCCACTCCGGCCCGGCGTGAACCACGGGCCAAGCGGGGGCCTGACTCGGTGGGAACGTCTTCGCCTAGATCGCCACCGTCGGCGGACGTCGGGTCAGCGTCCCAAACCTCGGAGAATGCTTCACTCGGTCCAGGGGTGATGTCGATGGGACAGGGCGCCTTGCGCTCCAGGGCGACTTTCGCCGCCTGGCAGGTGCGCTGGCGGGCTTGGTGCAGATCGGCAAAATGACGCCTCAGCCAACGACCGAGCCGATTGGTGGAGGCGATCATTTTGCGCAGATTGCCCCATCGCTCCAAGTCATGGAGCATCTCGGCGATGGTCGGGTAGCGGTCGTCGCGATCTTCAGCGAGGGCCTTGTGCACAATGCGGTGGAGACGCCCTTCGTCAGGCAAGCCTCGCACCAACAACACGGGCACCTGGGCGCGAGCGGCCACCATGATGCGTGTTTCGCTCTCTGTCGGGCGATACATGCGCCTGCCGCTCAACAGCTCCCAGAGCAAGATGCCGGCGGCAAAGACATCAGCCCGACCGTCCACCGACTCCCCGCGAGCATGTTCGGGACTCATGTAGCTGGCCTTGCCCTCGATGGTCTCGGATGACGCGACGTCCCCAGCAGCCGCGACCGCGATGCCGAAGTCGCAGAGCTTCACGCGGCCCTCGAAGTCGATCAACACATTGGACGGCGACACGTCGCGGTGCACGATACCGAGCGGCTCTCCGTCATCGTCTCGCGCCCGATGGGCATGATCCAAGCCCTTCAACACCTCACGCAAGATCGTCAGGCGCAGCTCGATGGGTAGGGCCAGATCGCGGGTACAGCACTGGCGCAGCAAGGTGCTCAAATCGATGCCCGCCACGTAGTCCATCACGATGTGGGGCACGCCACCCCAGCGGCCGAGCTGCTCTACTCGGGTGATGTTGGGATGGTCCAGCCGCGCCACCAGCTCGGCCTCGGCGGCGAACATGTCGACGAAACGGGGCCGGACGGCCAGCCGTGGGATCAGCTCTTTGATCGCCACCAGATGGGGCTGACGATCACGTTTGAGCCGCCCAGCCAGGTAGATGTCGGCCATGCCGCCATGCCCCACCCGCTCGAAGAGAGTGTAACGCCCAGCCCGACTCGGGAGCTTGCGACTCGCAGATCGCCTGCCCGCCCGGTCGTTTGCTACGGTACGAAATTGCGCCAGTGCCACAAGCCTTACGTCTCAGAACCGGGGCGTCTGGCCAAGTTTGCGCAATGTAGCCAAAGGTAGGACCTCGTGACGACCTCTGAACAGCACCTCTTGCTCCAGCGATTGCCGCCTCGGGGCGAGGTCGTGACCGACCCCGACACCCTGCTCGACGGATTTCTGGACTACGTCACTGAGCTCGGCCTGGAGCCTTACCCGGCCCAGGAAGAAGCGCTGCTCGAGATCCTGGCGGAAAAAAACGTCATCCTCAGCACGCCCACCGGCAGCGGCAAATCACTGGTGGCCGAGGCGCTGCACTTCAAGGCCATGGCCGAAGATCGGGTGAGCTATTACACCAGCCCGGTCAAGGCCCTGGTCAACGAAAAGTTCTTCGCCCTCTGCGAGACCTTTCATCCAGACAATGTGGGGCTGATGACCGGCGATGCGACGGTCAACCGCGAGGCGCCGATCATCTGTTGCACCGCAGAGATCCTCGCCAACCTGGCGCTCCGTGAAGGCGCGGCCGCCGACGTCGACTACGCCGTGCTCGACGAGTTTCACTACTACGACGACCGGGACCGTGGCGTGGCCTGGCAAATCCCGCTACTCACCCTCCCGCGCTGCCGCTTCTTGTTGATGAGCGCCACCCTGGGCGACATGCGGCCTTTCGAGCAGGCGCTGACCGATCTCAATGGACGTCCAACGGTGACCGTTCACTCGGACGATCGGCCCGTCCCACTGAGCTTCAGCTACACCGAGCTGCCGCTGCTCGAGTCGGTCACCCGGCTGATCGAAAGTGAGCGGGCGCCAGTCTACATCGTCAACTTCACTCAACAGGGCTGCCACGTCGAAGCGCAGAACCTGATGAGCGTGAACGTGTCGACCAAAGAGGCCAAGCAGGCCATCGCCCAAGCGCTGAAGGGCTATCGCTTCGATACTGCTTATGGAAGAGATCTCGGCCGCTTCGTGCGCCACGGCATCGGCGTCCACCACGGCGGCATGCTGCCCAAGTACCGGCGCCTGGTCGAACGACTCGCCAAGCAGGGCTTATTGAAGGTCATCAGTGGCACCGACACGCTGGGCGTTGGGGTCAACATCCCGATCCGGAGCGTGGTGCTCACCAAGCTCTGCAAATTCGACGGCGAGCGCACCCGGATCCTCAGTGTCCGAGACTTCCGGCAGATCTGCGGACGGGCGGGGCGCAAGGGCTACGATAACCGGGGCACCGTGGTGGTCCAGGCGCCGGAGCACGTCGTCGAGAACCTGAAGCTGGAAGCCAAAGCCGCCGGTGACAAGAAGAAGCAGCGCAAGCTGGTCAGGAAAAAGCCTCCAACCAAGGGCTATGTCCACTTCGATAAGGCCACCTTCCAACAGCTGCTCAAGGGCAAGCCCGAGCCGCTGCAGTCGCGGTTCCAGGTGAGCCACGCCATGTTGCTCAACGTGCTCAGCCGCCCGGCTGGGGGCTGTCAGGCGGTCAAGCAGCTCATCAAGAGCTGCCACGATCGGAACGCTCTGCAGCATCGCCACGGCAAGACGGCCATCCAGATGTTCCGCTCCCTAGTCGAGGCCGAGGTCGTCTCACTGGTCGACGATCCGGATCGACCGGGCATCAAGCGCGCCCAGGTCAACGTCGATCTGCAGCGAGAGTTCTCACTCAACTACTCGCTCTCCCTCTACGTGGTCGAGACCATCAAACTGCTCAAGCCAGAGCTCGACAGCTATCCGCTCGATCTACTCAGCTTGGTCGAGGCCATTTTGGAGAACCCGACCATCATCTTGCGCAAGCAGCTCGACCGCATCAAAGGCGAGGCGGTCGGCCAGATGAAGGCCGAAGGCATCGAGTACGACGAGCGGATGGAGCGGCTGGCCGAGCTCGACTACCCCAAGCCCAACGCCGACTTCATCTATGACAGCTTCAACGAGTTCTCCGCCAAACACCCGTGGGTCGGGCAGGAGAACATTCGCCCCAAAGGTGCGGCTCGGGAGCTCTACGAGCAGTGCCACGACTTTCGCTCTTTCGTAGTCGGCTACAAGCTCGAGCGGGCCGAGGGAATGGTGCTGCGCTACCTGACCGACGTCTACAAAGCCCTGACTCAGACGGTACCCGAATGGGCTCGCACGCCAGCGGTCGACGATCTGATCGACTACTTTGGCGGCGTGGTCTGCGGGGTGGACGCGAGCCTGCTCGAGGAGTGGGAGCGGCTACGTGACCCGGCCCTGGTCCTCACCCAAGTGGTCGAGGACCAGAAGCCCGAGACGCCTCGCGGCATCACTGCCAACCAGCACACCTTCACCGTGCTGGTGCGCAACGCCGTTTTTCGGCTGGTGCAGCAGCTGTCCCGCCGCCAATACGGCACCGTAGCGGCGGCAGTCCAAGCCCCGAGCGACCAACCAAGCTGGACCGCCGAGCGGCTCGAGGAAATGCTCGTCCCTTACTACGAGGACCACGAAGCGATCCGCACCGATCCACGAGCTCGAGGCACCGAGCACTGCCAGATCAAACACGGCCACATCGAACCGGGCGGCACGCCAGCTGCAGGTGGCTCGAGCTCAGACCGACGCTGGCGGATCGTCCAAGTCCTGGTCGATCCGGACGAGCACAACGACTGGATGCTCGACCTGAGCGTCGATCTGGACCGCTCTGATGAGGCCGATGGACCGGTGCTGGTGCTTCACCGAATCGGCTCGTGAGCCCATCGTTGGGGAAGCGCCGCCGGGCTAGTCGGACTCTTCTTCCTTCTCCACCGGAAGAATCGGCGCCCACACCAGCCGGTTGAGCAGACCGTCGTCGATCACCCGACCGCGGTCACTGAACAGGAGCACATTGCCCTCATCTTCAGCGTGTTGCTCGGCGATGAAGATGATGCCCTTGCCCTCTGCGCTGTAGCCCAACTGGATGACGGCACCTTTGAGCCAGCGACCGCCTCCCTCGAAATTGAGCTCATCGGGGAGGACGTAGAAGCCCTCGGGGGGAAGCTGAACCAGGGTCTCGGCCCAATTCACCGCCCGCATGGGGGTGGTGGGCTCGCCCCAGAACCAGCGGTTCTTCCGGTTGGCGCCAGGGCGCACCACGAAGGGCAACCCGCCGTTGTTCTTCACGCCGACGAAGACCAGCACGTCAGCTGGGAGATCTTCCTCGTGGCCGGGATAGGCCTTGGTTGTGCGATAGAGTCCCGGATCCGGCATCTTCAGCATCGATTCATCTCCTGGCCCCACAGCTGGCGGGCCTCGGCCAGCAACCTAATACCTCCAGCGGCACAGGCAAGGGCATCTGTACACTCACCACAGGCCCGGAATGAGCCGCCAGCGGACTTGGCGCTGATAGGCATCGTAGCCCTGACTCTGAACCAACAAACGCTCCTCGATGATGATGCGGACCACTGCGAGGACGACGGCCAAGGCCACCGGCCCCAAACCGAGCAGGCGGCGGGCCGCCAGGCCGCAGGCCAGCACCATGGTCAGCTCAGCCAGGTAGACCGGATGGCGGACCCATCGATAGGGTCCCCGCTTGACCATCGGACGCAGGGCCGGCAAGACGCCGAACGATCCCCCGAGCGCCACCAGCGACACCACGGCGCCCCCGCCTGCCAGCGCGAAAAGCAACTCGGCTTCCAGTGGCCAATGGGCCGGATCAGGCGCCACACTGAGCGCCACCACGCTACTGGCCACCGATCCGACACAGATGGCGCACTCACCTGCGGGCGCGAGGCGCGAGGCCGGACGCCGACCAAGGAAGAGCACGCCCACCACCCCATTGATGACGATGATGGTCAAGCCGACCAGCGAGCTGGCCTGCCCCTCGATCACGCCGGCTATCGCCCAGCCCAAGGCGGACAGGCCGAAGCCCCAGTCAACAGCGCGGTCCATCAAGAGACGTCCAAAGCGCCGTCAGGACATGGTTCGGTTGACCTAGAAGAACCAGAAGCCCAGATCGAGGACGCCGAAGTACCTCAAAGCGTTGAGGCCGATGATCACCCCGAAAAACAGCACCCAGCCAAGCCCCTTGTTCTTCATTCACTCCTCCTGCTCAGTGGCGAGGTTGGCATTGCGCCTGTGGTCGCGCAAGCATGATGGTCACCAACCGCAGGTCTCCCCCTTGATCTGATCGCGCAGCCAACCGCGCAGCGGGCGGTAGTACTCGAGCAGCGCACCCGCATCGCCCTGCCGCTGTCCGGTAGCCGCCTCGAGCACCTCTTGCCATGGCTTGCTCGCCCCCGCGGCGAGGAGCGCCTCGAGCTTGGCGCCTGCCGCCTTGCTTCCGTAGATGGAGCACTTGTGCAGGGGCCCCTGATGGCCCGCGGCGCGACAGAAGGCGCGTTGCAGCTGGAACTGGTAGATGGTCGCCAGAAAGTAGCGCAGGTAGGGCACGTTGGCCGCCACGTGGTACTTGGCAAGAGGATCGAAGCTCGCCTCAGTGCGTGTCACCGGCGGCGCGATCCCTTGGGTGCGCCTTCGAAGGTCCCACCATGCCCGATTGTAATGGGTGGGCTTGATCTTGCCGGCAAAGACGTCCCAGCGCCATTGGTCGATCAGCTTGCCGAAGGGCAAGAAGGCGACCTTGTCCAGAGCCATCTTCATCAGGTAGTTCAGATCCGCCTTCTCGTTGTCCCGCACCTGGTGGAGCAACCCCACTTGCTGGAGGTAGCCTGGCGTTACGGACAAGGCGATGGCGTCACCAATGGCCTCGTGGAAACCGTCGTTGGCGCCCTCCTGAAAGAGAATCGGGAGGTGGTGGTAGTAGTGATAGTAGTAGTTGTGCCCTAGCTCATGGTGCAGGACACCGAGCTCCTCATCGGTGACGTCGATGCACATCTTGATGCGCAGATCGTCGGCGTAGTGCACATCCCAGGCGCTGGCGTGACACATCACCTCTCGGTCTCGGGGCTTGGTGAAGAGCGACCGCTCCCAGAAGGTGTCGGGCAGGGGGTCGAGGCCGAGGGAGACGAAGAACGCTTCGGCCAGCTCGACCATCCGCTTCTCCGTATATTTCTGCCGCTGCAGTACCGGCGTGAGATCGATGGACCCCTGGCCGCGATAGGGCTCGACCAGCGGGTAGATGCCACCCCAGCTCTGGGACCACATATTGCCCAGCAGATGGGCGGGGATCGGCGCGCCGTCCTTGACCAGCTCTTTGCCGTATTGGGTCTGCAGCTGCTTGCGAACGTAGCAGTGGAGCTCTCGGTAGAACGGGCGAACCTGGGTCATCAACCGCTCGACGTCGGCCCGGAAGTCCTCGACGGGCATGTCGTAGCCGCTGCGCCACAGCTCGCCCACGTCCTTGAAGCCGATCTCCCGGGCGCCTTCGTTGCCCAGCTCGACATAGCGGGCAAAGGACTTGCGCAACGGCGGCGCGATGGTGCGCCAACCGATCCAGGCTTCCCTCAGAGCAGCTTCGTTGCGACTCTTGGCCATCAGCTTGCCAAGGACGCCGACGCTGACGCCGCCGGTTGTGCCCGGCCCGGGCTGGCACTGTAGAGCCTTGCTGTTCTTCTTGTCCTGGCTCAGCTCACGACGCAGCGCGCCGCCCTGCTCGGGACAGTACTTCCCCTTGCCGTAAGCGCCCTCCATGGTTCCGGCGAGAGTGGCAAGCTCGGCCGTCTTGGCCTCGTCGCGCGGCGCCGGGAGGCGACCGGCAAGCTTCAGCAAGTGGAACTTGCGCGCCAGCTCGGGCGGCAGCTGCAGAGCATCGAAGCGGGTCGCCTCCTTGATGGTCTTGGCCAGAAACTGCATCAGCTCCTGCGTGGCCTCGGCCGCGATCTCCTGGGTGTCCATGGTGATGAAGTTGCTCTGCACCCAGGCGGCCCGCTCGGCCTTGACCTTGAGCCGGTGCAGCTCTTTCTCCACCTGGGCCATGAACTGACCGGCCGCAGCCACGTCGATCGGTTTGCCGTCGCTGCCTACTGCAGCGGTCCCGGTCGAATCGGTGCCAGACAGGGCCAGCGAGGGGCAGTTGGGACAAGGCGCCGGGCGCCACTCAGCCGCTCCGCATCCCATCGCGGTGGCCCCGCCACCGATCACCATCGCCGTGGTGGCCACCAGTGCAGCCAGGCTCAGCCTCCGGGTCCCTTCGCCCTCGCCAGCTCGATCCATTCCAATGCTCCCGGCGCGGCCGGACCGCGCCATCCATCAGCCTGGAGAGATCCGTCTCCCCAGGGCGGCGGCGACGTTGCGCCGTCAGCGGTGCCGACGCAAGCCGTCCAAACGGTCTGCGGGTCGCTCAGCGGCGCCGTCGCAGCACGAGCCCAGCCCCGAGCACCAAGGGCCCGAGCCAAGCGAGCCCACCGGCGGGCCACGAGCCTACCTGGTGACAGCCACAGCCACCCTGCTTGGGATCTTCCGAAGGCGGCCCCTTGACCTGGG
>JAUVCD010001123.1 GCA_030590865.1 Myxococcales bacterium
CTGGGGTTGAAGCCATCGACCAGCTGGTCCCAGCGGTGCTGATCGAGCTGCTTGCTGACGTCCTTGCGCAGGTTGGACCAGCTGTCGAGCTTGTTGCCGTAATTCTCGCCCGCCTGGGTCCGAGCTCCACTGCTGGCCTCGAGCTTGTTCAAGGTGTCGCTGATCTTGTTGAGCTGGGTTTTCTGCTCGGTGGTCAGAGGCTTGGTGTCCAGGTCGTAGGTGCCCTGAAGATGTTGCTTGACCTGAGCCACCGCGCTGTCGATGTCCTGGCGCGTGACGTTCTTGACTCCGCCCTCTGCGAGCCCGGTGCCCTGGGTGCCGGCGAAGTCGTAGACGGCCTCGAACAGCTCCCGGGACATGTCCAACCGCTCGGCGTCGAGCTCATGCCAGCCGCCGTCGTTCCAGTTGGGATCCCCGGCCTTGAACTGGTCGCGCTGGTGGTCCCACCCGTCCAGCTTGTCACTCATCTCCTGGCGCGAGACCACGCCGTCTTTTCCCCAGCTGCCGTCGGCCTTCATGTTGTCGGCCGATTTGACGACACGCGCCGCGTGATCGAGCGACCTGTTCTGGTTCTGCTGTGTCGTGGGCTTCTGTCTCGAGATGGTTGTCACGGCAGTGGCTCCAATGCGCTAGATGTCACGACCCAGAAAACCGAGCATTCCGGTCGGCACCGAGACCAGGCTCGCGAGTTCGCGGAGCAACTTGACGTCTCCGGCGATGTCCAGCTCTCCATCCTCAAGCTCCCGCTCGGGATCCAGGGTGCCGGCGATCAGGGCGTCGAATGCCCGCGATGTGAAGGAGAGGTCCAGATCGGTCCTGCGCGGGCGACCCGGACCGACTGGCCTCGACAGGTTCCCGAGCTGCAGGGTCCAGCTGCCCGAGCCCTCGATATGAAATCCGATCGTCCCCCGCATCTGCGCGTATTTTTTGGGATCGTCCGCGATTCGTCGCGGCACGATGCGCTCAAAAAAATGCTGTGCGGTCCAGGTCGTCATCGGATCACCGCCCATGGGCACCTTACACTGTACTCTAAACTCTCCTATCAGCGTGATTCCAGGTTTGGCCGACCTGTCTGGTGCTCGACATGATGATGCCCGGGATGACCGGGCTCGAGCTGCAGCAGCAGCTCAACGCGGTCAGCGCGCGGATCCCCATCGTCTTCGTCAGCGACCTCGCCAGCACTGCCCACCGCCAGGGCGGCCAGAACCAAGACACGAGCCGGCACGCGCAGTGCTGCCAGACTCGGCGAGACGAGCGCGGCAAGAGGGTGAACGCAGAGAGAAGATCGAACGCCGGTATTCATGGTTCTCCGTCTTGAGCGATCGATGTCGCTCATCCGCTGGTCATGTCTGGAGTGAGGTGCCTGATCTGCGCTAGCGAGACAAAGGTCATCGAGACACAAAAAGAGACGTCACCGAACAAGCGTCAGCGAAGTGAGGTATCTGATCTGCGCTGCTTGGGGTGAATTCGTCAGCACCTCTGGGGCTGACGAAGAGGGGTCTG
>JAUVCD010000543.1 GCA_030590865.1 Myxococcales bacterium
GCGGACCTTGGCTTTTTCGCCTGACGGCAGGCAGGTTGCTGCGCTGCATTACAGCACCTTGCGCGTGTGGGATCTGAAGAGCCGACGGACCGTTTTCGTCGACCACCAGGCTGGCTGGAACCACTTCGCATTCTCTCCCCAAGGCGACGTGCTCTGGGTGGCCGGGGAAAAGGGGGTCATCGAGCGGGTCGTGCCCCGCTACGGAGCGTCCCGCGAGCAGCTCATCCTGCCTGGCGAGCCCGATGTCTACGCCCTCACCATGCTGCCCGCCGCGGACCAGGATGTGGCTTTCGTACGTCACGCCAGTCCCTACCTGTCGCTGGTCGATCTTCGGTCGGGCAAGGAGCTCGCGCGGCTCGAGACGACTCACGATCACATCGCTCTTTCCGGTGACGGTCGCACGCTAGTGGCCTCCGACGGAAGCGCGACGGCCGTCTGGACCGTGCCGCCTGCGGACCAGCTTCCCGCCAAGCTTCCGGTGCCGTGGCGCCGCGAGCCTGGTCACCTCGACTCGGTGGAGGCGATCGCAGTGGGTGGCGGCCGGGTCGTCACCGGTGGTGGTGGTGGCACGGTCATTTTGTGGGATGGAGCTACCGGCAAGCCACTCAAGCGTCGCTTTGGCCACGCCCGACAGATCAGCGCGGTGGCCATTGCCCCGCAGGCAGGACCGATGCCCCAGGCCGTCGCCTTTGCTGGCGAGGACAACGGCGGGGTGTGGATCTACGACCGGAACCTCGACGAGCTCTTGGCTCACCTCGCCCTCGGCGAGGCGGATGAGGTTCACATCGCCTTCGATCCCAGCGGCAGGCGGCTGCTGGCCAGTCGCATTGGCGACGGCACCGATCGCACCGAGGTGATCGACCTGACGACGACACAGGTCGAGCGTACCTTCAAGGGCGTTCAGTGGGAGAGCTTCGGCTTCACCTCCGACGGTCGCTTCATGCTGGCCGGGCCGGACCCGGTGCAGCTGGTGGACTTGGACCGGGGGCTGCGACTCCGCAAAGCGCTCGACCTGCCCCATGGAGACTATGGCGATTCGACGCTGGCCATCGCCGACGACCGCTACTTCGTTGCCGCCGCCGTCAAAGACGACCGGAGCTATCTCTGGATGCTGGGAACCGAGCGCCGGCGGGACGATCAGGTTTCGTTCCCCATGGCTTTCTCGCCTGGGGGCGATTACTTCGCCACTACCGGCGAGGAGGGGGCACCCTTGGTGCTGGCCACTGTCGATGGCTCGGTGGTCAAGGAGCTGTCCCCTGCGCCCAAGGTCCGGCGACCAGACGGGGAGCGGGAGCGACCTTGGGCCCAGAGCATTGCCATATCGCGGGATCGCAGGTTGCTGGCGGCGGGATATGACACCGGCGTTGCGCGGGTGTGGCGAGTGAACCTGCCGCCACGGCCGGTGCGGGGCTCGAGCGTTCTGGGCATGTCGACGAGCAAGTATTTGCTCGCCGATGTGCGTTCGGCGAAGAACGCGGTCGACGCCGCAGAGATCGACGTCCCAGTGGTCGACAAGCCGTTACGTCAGCAGCGTGTCTCGCGACCCCGGCGTTTGTTGGTGTCCCCTGACGGTAAGCTCTTGGCGGCCTGGTCCAGCTGGGGGGGAGCCAGGGTGCTGGACATTGGGACCGGCAAGGAGCGCTTGCGGCTCTACGGTGATCGTCGCGACCGGATCCGCAACCTGTCCTTTGGACCTGGTGATCGCCTCGCCCTTGCCCGTGACAATGGTCGTGGCGAGCTGCGGACCCTGACCGACAGCACGGTGATTGCAGAGGCGAAGCGAGGCTGCCGCGCAGCTTTTGAGGCCACGGGCGACGCTATTGCGTGCATTGGGTCGGACACCCAGTTGTGGCGGGACGGCAAGCGGGTTGGCCGAGAGCTCAAATACGCCTATCCCGACGTCGCCTTGATGAGCTCAGACGGCAAGCTCATCGTCTACGATAGCTACGGCGATATTCGACTGGTGTCGGTCCGTCGAGACGGGCTCCACGAGGCGGGCCAGATCAGCGACCATCTCGGGTCAGTCGATGGGCTTTCTCTGTCAGCGGATGGCAAGCTGTTGGCCAGTCTAGGCTCCAATGTGGCGCTAGTGCATGAGCTCAACGCCATTCGGCGCAGCCCGGGCCGGCTCAGCCAGACGACGCCGGCGGGTCGACTGCGTCACATTCTAGAAGGTCATGACGGCGTGAGTGCGGTGGCCATTACCGCGGACGGCCGTCGGGTCGCCACTGCGGCTGGCCGTGAGGCTTGGATTTGGGATTTATCCAAAGGGACAGTGGTGGCTCGCATCGAGGCCTCAGTTGGCATTGCCGAGGCTCTGGCCTTCGCTCCTGACGGCACCCTGATTGCGGCCGGCGGCCGCGGTACCTTGACCTGGTGGCAGCTGCCGTGACGTGAGGGGCGGTTCGGCTAGCCTGGGTTGAGCGTGGCGGTGGACCACTGGCCCTGTGGTATATCGGCTCCGCCATGAAGTACTCGCCCAGCGCCCAAGTCGCGGCACGTTCGACCGCCCTGGCTATGACCTGCGCCGGCCTCGCTGGCTGCGGCTTCGGGCAGCAACTGACGAAGGACTCGGCTTTGGAGTCGACCTTCGCCGGTCAGCACAGGTGCGAGGCCGAGGCTCACGACCGGCCCTTCGTCATCGAGTGGGACGCCACCGACATGGCGACCTTCGAGAGCCGCGCCGCCAGCGACATGGTCTTCGTGCGCTATGAAGGTTGCACCCTCGAGGTGATCGATAGCTGCGCCGATGATTCCACCCCAGGCCGCTATGGCAGCTACCAGCCACCGAGGTGGACCAGCGGTTCGGTCGAGGAGGTTCACATCGAGAACAGCGACGAGCTCTACGCGAAGTTACCGCTCGGGGTCGCCACCTTCGGTGGTCGCGTCGAGGCCGGCGTCAAGCTCGACATGGAGTACTTCGTCAGCGGTGTGGCCACCGCCACCCGCAGCACCATGCACCGCGGCGCCCTGGCGCAAAACCCCGAGTGCGCCAATGCCACCCACTTTGTTTACGCCTACAGTCTTGGCGCTTTCAGCATCTACGCCAGCGAGCAGCAGAGCGCCGAGCTCAACGTCGAGGTCAAGGGCGTCGGCACCGGCGGCAAGAGCTCTCGGGAGCGCAACAGCGACAAACGGGGTGGTGATCTCGCCGCCTGCACCAAGAGTGGGGCCGCCGACAGCGAGCGCTGTCGGGTACCCATCCGACTGGCCCTGCGGCGCATCAAGCCAGGCGAAGGCCCTGTGCGCGAGGACCCCGCAGGCGGCAAGCTGACCCAAGGCGCCGTGCCTGAAGACACCCCCAAGGAGATTGCGGTCAAGCTGCGGGCGGCGGCCATGAAGAAGGCTATGGCCAAGGACGGGCAAGGCTGTCTCGCCGATCTCGACGAGGCCGACAAGCTCGACCCGGATCCCACCCGGATGTCGACGAACCCCGCCGGGCAGATGCATCTACGTGCCCAATGCGAGATGATCAAGGGCGATTGCGTCGGCGGTAAGCTGCACCTGCGCAAGGCGCACCAGACTCAGTCACCCCACGTGCCGCCTGACATCGTTGACGACATGGTCGAACAATCCGCAACGCGGTTCTGTCCGTTGACCCAGCTGCAAGGCTGGGCGCGGGTCGACCGTCTTGGCCAGGACCTCTATCACGCCTGGAAGAAGGGCGCGGCGAGCCAGTGCAAAGCGCTAGGGAATCAGCTGGTCAAGGAGCTGGACAAGCACCGCCCGCCAGCGGGCATTTCACAAAGTAGCGATCTCAAGGGTGCCTATACGGCGCTCGCCTGGGCGGGAGAGTGCCTGGCCAAAGCGGACCAATGCGCCGAGGGCAAGACGCTGATGCGCGAAGCCGAAAAGCGGCGTGGCCGTACCGTCGATCTGGCCGAGCCCGGCTACACCCAGCGCTGGGAGAAGAGCTTCCCCAACTGCAAAGGCAAGTAGCCCGGCCGACGCCGTCCCGCAGTGCGCACGGGATCGTGACGTCTGAGACGCAGCACTCGCGCTCCGTCCTGGTGATCAAAACACTGTGTAGATGAACGGTCCGGCCCCGGACCCGCCGATCACGACCAACAGGCCTAGCAGCAACAGAATCACGATGATCGGCGTGAGCCACCACTTCTTGTTCGTTCCCAGAAAGTAGAGGAACTCGCCGACCATGCTGGCGTCTTTGCGTCGCGCCAGAGTCTCGACTTGGTCGGCCTGCTCTTTCGGGCTCGGTGTGCTGTGCTGGTCGGACATGGCTTGGGTTGGGCAGGTCGGCGCCGCTGGCTCACGACTGGCGGAAGTAGCTGTCGACGCCCTCCTTCAGGCGGCGCTCAACCCAGTAGGAGTCGGTCGCGGAATCGAATTTGCGGCTCATCGGATCGTAGCCGAAGAGGCGCGCTAACAGGCCCATGGGTGTGAATACCAGGTAGTAAAGGGTGCTCAGGATTACGACAGAGACGGCCAGGCCAAGGGGGAAGGTCACGTAGGATAGGCCGATGAAGACCAGCCGCATCAGCGGCGGGAACACCCAGCCTGCCAAGGGCACCGCGATCGCTAGGGCAGCTGTGGCCATCACGGTGGTCTCCGAGGCGCCGCGGGTTGCGAGCAGGCCGGCGGCTGTGCCGAAGAACACCAGCCACACCAGCCCGAACAGGCGCAGCTGCTTGGGCGATGGGTTGGTGTTGAGGCGCAGGAGGCTCATTCTCGTTCCTTGGGTCGGTCAGTCGAGCGCGAACTGGGCGAGGTAGTCATCAATGGGATGGTCTTCGGCGTCCCGTTGCTCCGACTTGAGCAGGACGTAGTGTTCCAACACCAGGACGTCCATGTTGGTCGCCATGAAGCAGCGGTAGGCTTCGGCAGGGGAGCAGACGATGGGCTCGCCGCGGACGTTGAAGCTCGTATTGATGAGGACCGGGCAGCCTGTCTGGTCGGCGAAGGACTCGAGCAACCGGTGGAAGCGGCCGTGACGTTGGGCATCCACCGTTTGCACTCGGGCCGACCCGTTCACATGGGTGATGGCCGGCACCTCGGAACGGCGGCGTGCCAGCAGCTCGAGCCCTTTCAGCTCTTGCTCGTCGACCGGGTCGTCAGCGGTGAGCTTGTCCGCGGTGACCGGTGCCACCAGCAGCATGTAGGGGCTGTCTTGGTCGTCGGCCAGGTCGAAATACTCGCTTGCCCGCTCCTGCAGAACCACTGGGGCGAAGGGGCGGAACGACTCGCGGAATTTGATCTTCTGGTTCATCGTGGACTGCATGGAGGAGCTGCGCGCGTCCCCGAGGATGCTGCGACAGCCGAGCGCACGAGGGCCGAACTCCATCCGACCCTGGAACCAGCCGACCACCTGCTGGGTCGCGATGATCTCGGCCACCTCATCGCAGAGCTGCTGCTCGCTCTCGATGCGGCGGTACGACGCCCCGCGCTCATCGAGGAGCGCACCGATCTCAGCGTCCGAATAGCTCGGTCCGAGTTGAGAGCCGCCTTGGCCGTCCGGGCTTTGAGCAAGGCGCTCCTTGCCGAGGATCTGGTGCCACATGAACAGCGCCGCTCCGAGCGCGCCACCGGCATCGCCGGCCGCGGGCTGGATCCATAGCCGCTCAAAGGGGCCTTCTCGCAGGATGCGCCCGTTGCCCACACAGTTGAGCGCCACGCCGCCGGCCAGGCAGAGATACTTCTCGCCGGTCGTCTTTCGCGCGTGGCGCGCCATGCGCAACACCACCTCCTCGGTGACCTCTTGCACCGAGCGGGCTAGATCCATCTCCCGTTGAGTGAGCTCCGACTCCGGCTGGCGGGGCGGGGCGCCGAACAACCGGTGGAAGGCCTCCGAGGTCATGGTGAGGCCCTGGCAGTAGTTGAAATACTTCATGTTGAGCCGGAAGGACCCATCTTCCTTGAGGTCCATCAGCTCGTCGAGGATCAGCTGCTTGTAGGTGGGCTCGCCATAGGGGGCGAGGCCCATCACCTTGTACTCCCCGGAGTTGACCCGAAAGCCGGTGTAATAGGTGAAGGCGGTGTAGAGCAGCCCGAGGCTGTGGGGAAAGCGCAGCTCGTGGGTCAGCTCGAGCCGGTTGTCGTGGCCGACCCCCATCGAGGCGGTGGCCCACTCCCCAACCCCGTCGAGGGTGAGCACCGCGGCGCGCTCAAAGGGCGAAGGGAAAAAAGCGGAGGCGGCGTGGGACTGGTGGTGCTCCGGGTAGAGCAGCTCACCGTCGTAGCCGAGCTTTTTTGTGATGACGTCGCCCATCCACAGCTTTTCCTTGAGCCAGATCGGCATCGCCATGAGAAATGAGCTGATGCCCCGCGGCGCAAAGGTGAGATAGGTCTCGAGCAGGCGCTCGAACTTGAGCCACGGCTTGTCGTAGAAAGCGACGTGGGAGAGGTCCTTGGCCTCGATCCCGGCCTCTTCGAGGCAGTATTGAATCGCCCGCTCGGGGAAGCGGTGATCGTGCTTTTTGCGGGTGAAGCGCTCCTCCTGGGCGGCGGCGACGATCTCGCCGTCGCGCACCAGACAGGCCGCGGAGTCGTGGTAGAAGGCAGAGATGCCCAGTATTGTGGTTTCGCCCATGGTCAGCCGGCCTCCTATAGTAAAGAAGGCCTGGATCCTCAATCGTTCAACTTTTCTCGCCAGAGGTTCCGACGGCGAACGGGCAAGGACGATTGAGATGTTGAGGTGACCCGCCCGCCCTGCGTAGGCTGCACTCGAGGGGGTGACTGAC
>JAUVCD010000768.1 GCA_030590865.1 Myxococcales bacterium
CGGTGGGCCGGCGTGGGATTGGGTCGCACCCCGCCGCTGTAGCGATGCGCCGGTCGAGTGATGGTCGTCGCTGGTGGCGGCGGTGAAGCGCTCGTCGCAGTGGTGACAGGCGTTGCCGGTGCCGAGGCACTAGGCGCCGTATCACCGGTCGCCACCGTCGCCTCGTCAATCGGATCAGCGGTTTCAACCACCGATGTGGTGGGCGGCGCGAGCACCGGATCGAGTATGGGATCGGTCTTGTCGCAGGCGGTGAGCCCCACCGTCGAGGTCACCAGGGCGGTCGCAGTGACCTTGGCCACCAGCGATCGGTACAAGGTCCACAGGCGATTCACCTCAGCGGGGATTCGCTCCATGGCGCCGAGCAGCCGCCCAGCCCGCCGGTAGATGTCGAGAAAGGTCTGCTCCGAGCGGTCGAGCAGGTGGCAGATCCCGAGCTGCAAGAGTGCCTTGGGATCGGTGGGCTCTCGCACGAGGTGACCATCGAAGGCCTCGATGGCGTCGGCGAAGCGCTGCTCTTGCATCAGCTCTTCGCCTCGGGTGCACAAATCCGACCGCTGGTCTGGCATCGTCGCTGCTCCTCGACGGTCTCGGCCGGAGGTCATCCCCGGTGACCGCAACCCAAGTTAGCGTGGTTGTCCGCAACAGGTCAACGCAGGCTCGGCGAGTAGTGACGGGTGCCGTGTTGCGCAACATGTACCACTCAGCTCGGTCACGACACTCTGACCGCAGTGCCACCGGACAGGGAACGTGCCGGGGCCCTCAAAGGGCGCAATATCAGCACGTTGAGTGGCCCCGGATCGCCTGTCGCCGGCGCTCTGGGGCTGGCATGCCACTTGCGACTACCTCGTCCCAACATGTCACCAAATCTGTTTCATTATGACCCGACTGACCCGCTGCAGACCACCGTTGAGCCGCCGACCCGGGCAGCTGGCTGGCGAGTAGGACGACGCCTCGCTGGCGTGGCTTCAGCACTGGCACTCCTACTGAGCAGCGGTGCGCAGAGTGGCTGTGCTCAGGGCGGTGACGCAGCGACCTGCGAGCAGACGAGCGAGTGCGCTCTAGGCGAGACCTGCGTGGCTGGATACTGCGAGGCCACTCAGCCCAATGGTGGTGACGGTGCGGGAGGCGACATGGAATTGCCGCCGATTGGCGGCTCGACTGGGGAAGGCGGCTCCGACGGAAGCTGCGGAGAAGCCACCTTCGAGTTGACCAAGACCCAAGAGGTCTTCGTGGTGCCCGCGTCGGTAAGCTACATGCACGTGAAGGCCTGGGGCGCCGGCGCCAACGGCGAAGGGCAGTGCTCCTTTGACGACGGCGGCTTGGGCGGCTTCACCGAAGGGGTCTTCCAGGTCGAGCCAGGCACGCCCTTGATCGTCATCGTTGGAGAGCGTGGCCGCGCCGGCATGACCGGTGAGGAGTATATCAAGTTCGGGTTTGGCGACTGGGGCGGCGGTGGGCTCTCCGGCGTGTTTCTCGGCGCCGACCTGATCGACGAGACGAGCACCGATCGGGCGCTCATCATCGCAGGTGGCGGTGGCAGCGCTGGCGCGCCTGGATGCCATCCAGGCGGCACCGGAAACCACCCCACGGCAGGCGGTCAGCCCACCATGCTAGGCGGCCATGGCGCCGACGACATCAACGGCGGCGGCGGCGGCCTCGCGGGCGGTCTAGGTGGCTTGAAGGGCGAGGCAGGCATCGGTGGGACCGGCCACGTATCCGGAGCCGAGTGGTCGACGATGCTCTACTCGGAACCTGGCAGCGAAGCGCCACCTCGGACTGACGATCCGGACTACGACGGCGTGGCCGGAGCAGGAGAGCAGCCTGGTCTCGTCGTCATCCACTTCAGCTGCACGCCGCCCCCGCCCAGCTGATTCGACGACCAGCGACGCCGAGCGGTTGGACCTAGAACTGGCTGGGGTCGCTATTGGTAGCTCACGACGAATTCGAGCTCGAGGTCGCCGGCAGCGGCGCGCAACCGAGAGATGTCGCCCACGTCGCCCCAAATGAAAGCCACGTCCTTGAAAGCTTCCAGCCCGTGGGGACCTTCGAGGACTTTGAAGCTGACCGCGTCGCCGGCGTAGAGGGGCTCACCGTTTGCATCGAGGAGCCGCACCTCGAGATGGTAGGCGCTCGCCTCGATGTTGAGGTCGCCGACTTCCTGCTGCAGGAGCAGATCGTTTTGGTTGTAAACGAAGTAACGCAGCGACGCGGCCTGGCGAACCTGAAGGGAGATCTCGTCTACGACGGTCCCGTCAGGCAGCTCTAGGGTTAGCGTGACGTCGCCCTCGGCCAGACCGACCACGTCGGCGTAGTAGTTGTTGGCCACGTCAGCGATAGGCTCGAAGCTGTCCACAGCGAGCACCGTTGGGTCGCTCGATATCATCATCAGCTGCTGGTCTGGATCGTCCTGGGGATTGAGGATCTGTGCCTGCAACCGCTCGGTCCCCCCAACCGCTACCGCTCGATCGAGCCCACACTTGTTGGTGACGACCATCGAGCAACGGAAGGTCCCTCGGAAGATGAAGGCCATCCTCCCTTGCTGCCCTAGGGTTGCCTCCCCATCGAAGATCTCAAAGTCTGGTGGATCTTCGGAACCTGCCCATGGGAGGCAGCCTGTGAACAAGGTGGCAAGAACGATGACGAAAAGAAAGAAGCCGCTTTTCATGGTTGATATCCTCAACCTGACGCCCACTTAATCCTACGCTGCTCGCTGGCCTTTCCTTCCCAAGTGACGCTCGAGAGACGGGCGGCGAGCAGCCCTACCTCAGGGCAACGGTCGGGTCTGAAGCTCGCCTTGCTCGCTACGGGTGAGCAACAAGGCATCGCAGCCGTCGGCCACCACCAAGGTCGGATTGAGAGAGCCCCGGGACGTCGTCCGCTCGGCCTGGCGGAAGGCGGCGGCGCGGGCGGGCAAGTCGCCTGGATGGCTAGCCAGGAGAGTCAAGGCGCTGGACGGCTCGTCCCAGTGGTAGAGATCGGTCTGCCAGCTCGGCAGATAGCCTGCCTCAGTGGGTGAGGCGACCCACTCGTCGGTCCCATCGCCGTCCAGATCGCGGATGTCCCACAAGTAGACATCGGGCAACAACAAGGCATCGACGGTGGTGCCAGGCTCGGTCACGTGGAGCGTCCATTGGCCGGCGGTGAACACGTTGAAGGCGATGCGCGACGGCTGATTGTCGGCGACCTGCACGAAGGGCGCATCGGGATAGGCCACTCGACCTTCGTATTGGTGCCCATCGTTGTCATCGTGGGCATAGGAGAAGAAGCGGTCTTCTAAGGTGTTGGTCGACAAGTTGTAGACCGTCACGTGCCGCTCGATCTGTCCCCACGGGTCGCTGCCAGGTTGACCGGCGACGCGGTCGAGATACAAGGCCTGGCCATCGGTGCCGGCGATCAACACCAGATGGTCAGGGTAGCTCGGGTCGCGAGCAACCAAGCCGTAGTTGCGACCGGCGATGTCGGTGCGCCCGCCGGTGAGGAAGGGCGCATCAAACAGTAGCTGGGACGCACCGAAGGGACCGACGGCGTATTGCACGACTCGACCGGAAGTGAACAGCACCAACCGATGCTGCCCAGCTACTCTGATCAACGAGCCGTTGGCGATGTGAGAGTTGGCCAGGAAGCTCGTCCCGGTCCCCCACAGGTTCGGCAGGTCGGCAGTGTAAGAGTCGTCATATGAAGCAGTCGAAGGGTAGTAGAAGGTCTCGGAGGTGAAGCCGGCGTCCCAGCGGAAGAACCAGCCCGTGGTGGCGTAATAAGGGAGCACCGCAATGGTGTCGCTGTCCGGACCAAAGAGCACGCCCAAGGCCGACCATTGCGAGGTGGGGTAGGTTACCGACCCAAAGGTCCAGCAGAGGTCAGCCAAGGGGCTGATGCCCGAACTGATCGTGCCATCTTGTCCATGCAAGAAGGTGATCCAGGTCTCCAGCATGGGCGTCGTCCCACAGAGTTGACCGAGGGGCTGACTTTGGACCACGCCCAGGTCGGGCCAGCCATCTTGATCGAAATCGAAACCACCAAACAGCTGCCCCTCACCAGGCTCGGCGGTCCACAAGCTCGTTCCTTGGGCATCGAGGGCCTCCACCGTGGACCCGGTCATGCGATAGGCGACGCCGCC
>JAUVCD010000146.1 GCA_030590865.1 Myxococcales bacterium
TCACGATCGTTTTGGAATTCTGACTCGGGCCCTTCACGGCACGAATGCGGGCCCGGCCGGCGTTGACCATGATCGGTTCAGCGAGGGGCGAAACCGCGACCTGCATGTCGTTGACGTGAATCGAGGCGCCCTCCACATCGACCGTCACCGTCAGAGCTGAGACGTAAGTCTTCAGCTCTTTGATCTCCTTGGCGACGGCGGCACGACGGGGCGCGCCGATCTTGTCGCCGCCGTCGGCCAGGTAACGCTCGAAGGTGTGCAGGGCAAGGGCGTAGTCCCGAGCGGTGCGCGCCACTTGGCCAAGGTTGAAGAGCACCTTGTAGCTCGGCGCCAGGTCGTAGGCCCGCTGCATCTCGGCGAGGGCTGCATCGACAGCGCCCTCCTTGTCGTAGAGCTTCACGCCCTTGAGGTAACGGCGGCGGGCCTCATCAATCGCCGACTGGGGTGGCGTCGTCTTCGGTGCTGGACCTGCACGCCAACGCTCCTGTTGTGCGAGGGCGTCCGCTGAGATCGCCAGGGCGATGCAGCAGGTGACCACGAGGAAAAGGATGCGCGCTAGTCGGCCCATGGGTCGTCAGAATCGAGCTTACGCTTCTTCGGTTTCCCTGGCTTTCCAGAAACACCAATTGGCTCGGCCCCACTGCCCGCAGGGGCCGGCTCCTTGGGCTGGGCCGCCTTGGCCCCCCCGGGTCGTGGCTGAGCTGGCGGGGCGGTTTCCCCAACGGTCTGGTGCAGCGCGATTACCAGCTGCACGTTCTTGTCGAACCGAATCTCCTGGCGATCCGCCTGGTAGCCAGGAGCTTGGACGACGAGCTCGTGGGCCTCGTCGTCTGGTCGCTGGGTCTCTGCGTAATGGCCTCGAGCCAGCTCCTTGCCGTCCAGCAAGATGACTGCCTCGGCCGGTCGCGCCTCGATGTCGATGTGGACCATTTCGGCCAGACCACGGTCCGGGTCCGGGTCAGGCGTCTTCGCGCCAGGGGCGACGGCGCTCGCCAACCGGGGCTCGGATGGGGAGGCTTGCTCCGGCAGGGTTGGCTTCCACAAAAGGACCAAGGCGAGCACGCCGCCGATGCCGGCAGCTCCGAAGCTCATCAGCACCGTGGCGGTGCGCGATCGCTTAGGCGGTGGCGGCTTCATGGATTCGACGGTGGCCGCTCGGGCCAGCGTGGGCGCCGTGCCGTCCTCATCAGGGGCATTGAGCACGTTGATGGGCCGCGAGCTCGAGTAGGAGGGCGGTCGCACCGAGCCTGTCGATGCCAGCGATCGGAGATCGACGACGTTGATCTCGGCGCTCTGGCTGAGCTCTTCGAGCGCCGCGAGCTGGCGGTCGACCACCCCTTTGATCTTGGCGCGCTCCTCGCTGAACAGCTCGCCCACCATCCTGCCGATTTCCTCGTGAGACGACCGCCGCCGCCCGCCCGTGTCGAGGAAAGCCAGCAGCTCGCCGCGCATGTCGGCGGCGGTGGCATGACGCTGCGCCGGATCGATAGCCAGCGCTCGGGCGCAGATCTCATCGAGCTCCGCCGGTGCGTCAGGTCGCACGCTCCGTAACGTTGGCAAGGCCGCGCCTGACGAGAGCCGGTCGAGGATTTGGAACTCGTTGGCGTCCTTCCACATGCGCTCGCCGGACATCGCCTCCCACAAGACGACGCCGATGGAGAAGAGGTCGGCCCGTCGATCCACCGCTTCGCACCGCGCTTGTTCCGGCGCCATGTAGCCGATCTTGCCTTTCAGCGTGCCGGCCTGTGTCTCGGCGCTGCGAGAGGCGGCTTTGGCGATGCCGAAATCGACCACTTTGACGTGGCCGTTGTAGGTCACGAAGATGTTGTGAGGGCTGGCATCACGGTGAACCACACTCAAGGGCGTGCCGTTGTAGTCGAGCAGCTCATGGGCGTAGTGCAGCCCCGCCAGGGCATCGACGATGATGGACACGCAACACTCGATGGGGAGCCCAGTTTCGCAGCGCCGGCGGGCGCGGTAGATCACTCGGTTGAGCGGCTGCCCGTCCAGGTACTCCATGGCGATGAAGTAGTTGCCCCTCGCTTCGCCGACCTCGTTGGTCTGCACCACGCTCGGGTGGTGCAGTCGGGCCGCCAGCCGCGCCTCGTCGAGGAACATGGCCAGGAAGTCCTCCTCCTCGGCCAGATCAGGGCGCAGGCATTTGATCACCTGCAGCTTGTTGAAGCCCACGGGGCCACGGGCCACGGCCAGGTACACGTCCGCCATGCCGCCGTGCCCGAGAGTCGCGATCAGCTTGTAGCGACCAAAGTGGGCCTGCGACGCCGGTCCTCCGTCGTCGTGTTGCGCAACCGTCACCTATTAATATCCTCACGCCTCGGGGCCGGCGAAGCAAGAGGAAGAGGTGCCATCTGCGCCTGTTTGGAGCCCCAGCCAGGCTCGTCAGGTTGCCGCGCCGAGCCTCAGCGGACGCCTATCAGCGGACTACCGTCCAGCCCTGGGCTAGGTGGCTTACCGTCATGCTCGTCTCGAAAGCTTGCCCACCTCCCATGCCGCGCAGCGGTGGCCTGCCCAGGTCGTCGGTGATCCGGACTAGGCGCCCGCCGGCAGTGGGCGCATAGCGCAGCGCGGCCGGGTCAACCGGCTCGACCTGCCAGTCGTCGGCGGCGAAGCGCTCGCGCAAGACGTCGCTGATGTCCTTCTGCAGCTCCGCCGCCGGCACGTTCAGCGCCCGGGACATTTCCTCGGTCTTCAGCGCGAGCAGAGCCAGGTAGCCCGCCGAGTCCCGACTGGCCAGCACCTGCCCGGCCTGTTGGACCAGCGCCGCCATGTCGCCTTCGTCGCCTTGGGCATAGGGCGAGGCGTCCTGCCAGGCCCAACGGCCGTGGCCTTCGTCCACCGGAACTGGGCTATCGAGCACCCGCACGATCTGGTCGGACTCGAGGGGGGCGTCCGCTTCGTTCCAGGTAAAGCTGACCACGTCGGCGTCCGGTCCGGGCTCCTGCCCGTGGGGCCCTTTGATCACCAGCAGCTTGAGCTCAGCGTCTTTGCCAAGCTCTTGGCCTGGCGGGGGGCCGGTCAGCACCTCGAGCTGATTCGGCCCGTCGACGATCCAGGGGTTGAGCTTGAGCTGGGTGAAACGAAAGCCGGCGGCTGCCTCCTCGAAGACGGCAACGCCGTTGAGCAGCACCTGGACCAAGAGGCCGTTGCACTGCACCTCGAGCGCGTAGATGAGATAGGTGCCCATGGCACTCTCCTAGTCGGCGAGCCCGAACGGGTGGTTCTTCCACAACGACTTCTCTTCGATGAGCATGAGGTCGTGGCGACGCTCGACCAGCCCGCTCCAGATCTTCACCGTCAGCACCAGCCTCACGCCCTTCCACACCAGCTCGAGCATGGCGACTGGCTTTTCGGCTTTGTGGTCCGGCTTGGCGATGAGATTGAGATAGGTGCGTCCGTCGGCTTCGACCTCCACGACCTTGGGGCTCATGATGTGGAGGTGTGCTCCGACCCGGGCGCCGATCTGCCCGATCCCCTCGAGATACACGTCCTTCTTGTCCGGGCTCACTCTGCCCCAATGGCCACGGATGTTGATCCTGCCGAAGAACTCGACGAACAGATAGGCGTCGCCGAACTTCTTGATGAACTGGGGGATCCCCACCCCAGGACCTAAACTGAACCGAGCTGTGATCCCGATCAGCGGTTCGGCGTCTAGGTGGGCGTCGAGGGCATAGAAGCAGCGGTGGTCGGTCCACTCCTTCCACTGGGCATCGACGGCCAGTCGGCCCTTGCTCTCGATCTTGAACTTGGGCATCCAGGCGGTGAAGAACTTCTCGAGGGCCTTGGTGGCATTCTGGAAGTGTGGCCAGCTCTTGGTGTTGATGCTGCGCCGCAACCGATCGGTGGGATAGGACTGGATGATGTAGGTCTTGCTCGACCCATCGCACGAGGAGGCGGTGACTCGGTACTTCTTGGGAGAGACCGCCGAGAGCCATTGGTTGGGCTCACCAAGTTGCCACGCACGGGCGTTGAACGACGCTTGGGCGGATTGCTCCTTCGAGGTCCAGTACCCGCCGATCGACCAGAGGGGATGACGGCCACAGCCACCGTCGTAGTCTGCCGATAGGGTGATGGTGTCGCCGGTCATGTCCGGTGCCACCTCGAGCAGGCCCTCCTCGTTAGGCTGCCGCCCCTTGTGCTGGCAGTGGATCTTCGACGTCAAGAGCTTGCAGATGACGTGCTCGGTCCGCTTGCGCGATGGGGCGGCCGGGAAGGCGACCGGGTCGGCCAGTGCCGCCAGCTCGGGGGCCGTCGTCGGCGTCGTGCCGCCACCAGCCGGCCCCGTGCTGACCTCGCCACCCTGGGAGGTGAACGTGCCTGGTGGCGCCTTCACCAGTGGTTTCGGTTTCGCCGCTGGCGGAGGCGTCAGCGTGTTGATGAAGGCGCGGTTGCTCTCCAGAATCACGTCGCCGCCCGAGGCGTTGATGGTGATGTTGCCGGCGGCCTCAAAGGCCAGGTTGCCCTCGTCGAAGGCCACCGTGGCCTTGCCGGTGGTGAAGATCAGGCGGCTGCGCACCATTTCCATGGTGGTGTCGAGGGGCTTGAGGCTGGGAACCTGTTGCTCGAGGATCTTGAGATCACTCTTGCTGGGCGGCGCGATCATCTGCTTGACCGCGACCTTGCCGGTCATGGTGGCGTCCACCGAGTTGACGACTGCCGACCGGTTCTTGCCGACGATGGCCACCTGGTTGTGTCCGACCCGCTCTACCTCTTCACGCTTGGTGAGCTTCTGCAGATCGAATTGGGCCTGGTGGTAGACCATTTCCGATCCCTGTTTGTCCTCGATGAGAAGCTCGTTGTAGCCCTCCGAGCCAGGGGATGAGTCGCTCTTCCAGCCGCTCCGTGTCTTGTGGTCTGGCAGCTTGTAGGGCACCCGTTGAATGTTGTTGTAGACCCGGCCGACGATTAGCGGTTGATCGGGATCGCCGTCGAGGAAAGCGACCAGCACCTCTTGCCCGGTCCGGGGGATCAGGGTGGAGCCGTAGCCCGCCCCCGCCCACTCCTGGCTAGTCCGTATCCAGCACGAGCTGTTGTCGTCCCGGTTTCCCTCTCGATCCCAGTGGAACTGGACCCGTACTCGGCCGGTCTCGTCGGTGTAGATCTCCTCGCCCGGCGGGCCGACGACGACGGCGCTCTGCAGACCCTCGATCCGCGGTCGAGGCGTGACCCTGGGCGGGTGGTAAGGCTGCTTGGCGAGCACTGATTCGCCGCCGAAGTTCCACTTCTGTCCGACCACGCCTTCCAGCCGGTAGCTGGTGACGAGCAGCTTGTCTTTCGGCTCTAGATCCGATCGTGGATGTTCGTCGATTGCGACAATAACGCCTGGCGCCAGGTCGTTGAGGTTGCTCTCGAAGCTCACCGCTCGACGGCCAAGGCGATCGCCGGCAAGGCGGCGAGCGGCCATGGTCTTGCCCGCGGCCTCCGAGTGGCGAACCTTGCCCTTGTCGTCGGCGACGGGCGTGCCCCCGCCGGCGCCGTCAGGCGGATCGACCCGGAGCATTTCACCAGGCTCGTAGTGGTATTGCTCGTAGAAGTCCTCGGGGGCCTCGGCAGGCTCTGCTTTGCCGAACAGCGGGTAGTCGGGCTGCTTGCGGAAGTCGAAGTCCCGGATGGTGTAGTGCCCCGGGCGGACTGAATAGGACACCCGCACTCGGGTCACGAATTCTGCCTGCGCCACCTCTTGTGGCTTGTCGGCGTAGTGGATGGCAGGACCCACTCGGAGCGGCCCCAGGTGGGGCTCATCAGACAGCACGAGCTTGGTGTCCGCGGGATCCTCGAAGTCGAAGAAATAGGTGATCCCGGCGCGCTCGAGCAAGCGGCTGATGAAGGCCAGATCGGTCTCGCCGTATTGCACCACGTAGTCGTGCTTCTGGTAGGTGGTGCCCAGATCGAGCTTGGGCTCGATCCGCCACTCGCCGAGCAGCTGCTGCACGATCTCGGGCAGGGTCAGGCGCTGGAAGATGCGATGGTTCCGGCGCTGGGACAGGAGCCAGAGGCGTGGCACCACCCGCACCAAGTAGGTCGACGCCCCCTCAGTTTCGGCTTGAAGCTGCGCCATGTGGCTGCAGACGCCGTTCCAAATCCGCGTCTGAGCGCTCTTGGCCGCACTGGTCAGCGTGAACCTGGCTGCCTTGCCCACGATCCCGTCAAGCTTGATGGTTGCGTCGGGCGCCTGGGTGATGGCGTCGACCTCGAAGGGCATGGACAGGGCCTCGTGGGCCGAGAATCGTCGCACCGTCGATACGTCGCCGGAGGCCAACGTCAGCTTCACATGTTCGTTTTCGCCGCCCATCAGTCTCTGCCTCATCAAACATTATACGAAGCTGAGGTTTCTGTCTCCCGGCGGGTCGGCAGGACGAGGGTCGGCGTATCTCAGTCTCCGGTGATTTCCAGCAGCAGTCCTCGAACGACTACCGGTGGCCTGCTTAGCCAATGAACATCCGCGAAGGACTAGCGTAGCCAGCACGACTTGTCGGGCTGTCGGTCGAGCGGCTCCCCTCGGCTGCTCGACCTCGGGATGTTGTGCGGCGTTGTTAGACTCGGCTTGCTACTTCTTGAGTTTGTAGCCGGCCACTCCAGCGGTCACCCCGGTTGACTCGACCACCCCTTCGTTCTCCATCTGGCGGATGATCTTTGATGCGTCACGGCGCTTCAGCCCAACCTGCTTGCCAATGTTGATCGTAGTGTCTGCACCCTTGCCCTCGAGTGAGCCGAGGTACTCGACAATCTTCTGTTTCATTTCTGTGTAGGCAGCGTCATCGGTCATGGTTTGTTCTCCTTCGGGCGGGAGGATAGGCGAACCGGTGGGGCAAGGGGTATAGAGCACCGCCATGGTTGGGTAGGCCCGTTGCCTACATGCGACCTCCTAAGCCTACCCGGTTGAGCGGATTCGAAGCGGCGGGCGGTGCGGTTGGGCTGCTAGAATGACCGCGGAGGTTGTGGCGAGCATGGCTGATGTGAATGTGGGCCTGAGACCAGAGGGGGTTGGGGCTGCCCTGCCGACCCAGGCTGGGCGGGCCAATCTGGCCCACGCCCAGCAGGCTATTCGCTATGTCCAACAGCACGTCCCCGCGCGCCAGCTCCACGCGCGCCGCCAGCCCCAGCTCCAGGTGGGGCGCGACGAGTTTTCCCACTGGCTCATCGGACGGCTCGAGCAGATCTGGCTGGTCACGGCCGAGTCGGAAATACCTGCCGATTCTACCGATGACTGGCCGACGACGGCGCTGGTTCACCGGCTGGCGCGCATCGCCGAGCAGAGCGGAGCCGGGGTCAGCGGCGAGCAGGCTGCGGTGGCCTTTGCCTATTTGCTGCAGCGTGGTGTGCGGCCCCTCCACTACATGCACATGGCGGGGCGGGAGCAGGCCTTCGTGGTGATTGGTCGCAGGCGACCCGCAGGGCCCGTCCAGCAGGACGAGCAGGCCGACGATCAGCACGGTGGTGTCCTGGTGACGCCCGCCGAGCCGCAATCTGAAACCGGCCCCGAGAGCTGGGGCGCCGATGCAGCGGTGTGCGATCCTTGGTCGGGAGTGGCCTACCGGCAACCAGAGCTCATCAACTCGGAGTACTACTACGATTACTTCCCCGCCGAGGCGCAGCTCCACGCGCCATTGGTGCAGGACCCTGCCTTCGAAGGGTAAACAGCGAGGGGTAAACAGCGACGGGTGAGCCGCGGAGGCTGAGCCGCGACAAGTGCTCAGCTCGTTGCGACGTCCGTGCTGAGCTCGAGCAGCAGCGCGGACGAGCCGCCATCGATGGCCAGCTTGCGCGGCCCGACGAAGTGGGGGGAGCCCCAGGCGGCGCCGGACTCGAGCAGCGGGTGCACTTTTCGCTGATGGACGTCGAGCAGGGCGAGACGCTGGGGTCCGAAGGCGCCGGGCAGGGGGGCCCGCGCCTGGCCGACCAACAGGGCAATCCACCGTCCGCCAGGGGCCCAGGCGGGCCGGAGCGGAGCATCCAACAGCTCATGATGGTGCAAGATTTCCCCCTCACCCTGGAGCTGTCGCACCGCGATGATGGCGCTCTGCTCCTGAGCCAAGTGTACGACGCTGAGGCCTAGGGTCTTGCCCTTAGGCGACCAGAAGGGCTGGGCCCGCACCGCAGCACCGGGGATCTGGGTTACGAGTTTGCGGCGGATGCCGCCCGGCTCTCGCTCGAACACCCAGATCTCAGTGACCTGTTCATGGGCCCGGCGGCAGGATACGGCGATGCGTTGGCCATCGGACCCCAAGGCGATGCATGGCGGGAGGGCGATGTCGCCGTCGTCCAGGATCTCACCCACCGGCAGCTTGTCACCGGTGGCAAGGTTGACGTGGACCACTGCTCGCTCGGTCAGATCGGTCACGACCACCGCTGGTTTGCCTGGCGCCCAACCGAAGGCGGCGCCCCGGGTGCGTCCTAATTCGCCGGGCTCGGTGCCGCTGGCCCAGCCCACCCATCGCTCGAGCCCGGTGGGCAGCTCGTTGCCGGTCACATAGGCGAGATGATCGCCGCCAGGTGCCCAGGACAGCTCATCGAGCCGCTGGTCGCCTAGCGATACTAGCTTGGTGGCCTCAGGAGCACCGACTGGGCAAACGTAGACCGCGGACTGTACGCCGTCGTCGCAATGATAGGCCAGTCTCTGGCCGTCAGGGGACAGGCGGACTAGCCGCACCGTGGCGTCAGCAGGTGCCGGTGGCGAAAGGTCGTGGCGAGCCACGATGGCTGGCATCTCGGCGGGATCTGAGGCCGACGGTGATGGCATGGGCACCTCCGACTGGCTGGCAGCGACCCGCTCAGTCGCCCTCGACCATAGGGCTCTACCTCGCTGATGGCAACGCGCTGCACGACCGGGTGCAGCCCATGACGGGCCGGCAGAGCTAGGGGCGAGGCAACCGGTGGGTTCAGGTTTGGGAGGGGCTTCTGGGGCGCTACTTTCGCCGAGACGCCCGCTCGGCATCCTTGGTACTCTATCTTCGGTATTCTATTCTCAGTAGTCTGTATTGTTCCCAAGCTTTGCGACCTCAGCGGGCGTGGGCTTGCAGGAAGGCATTGTCCGGCAGCGCGTAGTCCAGAGTGGTAGCTGATGGAGTTCAAGTTCGAGCTAACCTTTGAAGGTGCCGAAAGCTCGCTCGACGTGCGCAGCTTCGACGCCCACGAAGAGCTGAGCAAACCCTTCGAGGTCAACATCCTGGCCCGGTCGCCTCGCCATGACATCGATCTCGAGGCCATCGTGGGCAAGGCGGCCTCGCTCATCGTGCGCAACGCCAATCCCCACGTGACGGTCAGTGAGCGTTGTTGGGAAGGGGTCTGTAACCTGATCGAGCACACCAAGGCTGAGGAAGAACAAGGCGCTGTTGGCTTGTCGACCTACTGGCTGCGCATCGTGCCTCGGTTGTGGCTGCTGACTCGCAACCTGGAGCACCGCATTTTTCAGCGCAAGACGGTTGTCGAAGTCGTCAAACGAGTCCTGCTCGAGTGGAACATCAAACCGAAGCTCGCGCTGATGGAGACCTACCGGCAGCTCGACTACGTGGTGCAGTATGGCGAGAGCGATTTCGATTTCGTCAGTCGTCTGCTCGAGCGGGCCGGCATGTCCTACTATTTCGATTTTTCAGGGGAACAGACCGGCGTCCTCACGCTCAACGATCAGCCCCATGCCTCGGCGCCCCGCCCGGCCATCGTCTACAACCCCAAGGTCTCAGCCCGGGTGGCTACCGAGAACATCAACAAGGTGCGCATCGCCGAGCGAGTCGCCCCTGGTGGCTACGCCATCCGAGATTTCGACTTTCGTCGCCCTGACTTCAAGCTGGTCGGCGAAGCCGAGCCGGCCGCCGCTCCCGAAGACTTCTACGAGCAGTACCATTACCTGCCCGGGGCCACCGTCCACCTCGATCCGAAGGGCAGTGGCGGCACACCGGTTGCGGATGACAAAGGCAAAGTCCGCTCGGTCGACGACGAGGGAAAGGCCAGGGCCGTACGGGGTTTGCAGGCCGAGCGCTGCACCAAGCAGCTAGTCGGTTTCGAGACCAATTGTCTCGACTTGTGGCCTGGCGTCGTCTTCGCGATGGAAGAGCACCCCCGGTCCGAGCTGGCCAAGGAGCTGCTCGTCACGGCGTTCAGCCTCACGGGTTCGTCTAGCGAGGAGTGGCGGCAGGTGGGCGAGGCGGTCTTCGCCGCCAATCATTACCGGCCAGTCGAAAAGACGCCGCGGCCCGTCATCCGGGCGGTGCAGAGCGCTATCGTCGTGGGCCCAGAGGGGGAAGAGATCTACACCGACGAGTTCGGTCGGGTGCGGGTCCAGTTTCACTGGGACCGAGATGGAAAGCTCGATCCAGATAGCTCGTGCTGGATGCGAGTGAGCCAAGGGTGGGCCGGCAAGGGCTATGGCAAGATCGTCATTCCCCGGATCGGTCAAGAGGTGCTGGTCGCTTTCTTCGAGGGCGATCCGGATCGTCCGGTCGTCGTCGGCCGTGTCTACAACACGGTCAACAACATTCCATCGGAGCAAGAGCTGCCTCGCTACAAGACCCGCAGCACCTGGATGAGCGACACATCACCCCACCAGGACGGCAGCTTCAACGAGATTCGCTTCGAGGACGAGAAGGACAAAGAGTTCGTTTTCACCCAGGCCCAGAAGGACCAGCAGAAGCTGGTCAAGCGGCACGAGACCGAGCGCACCGGTCAGAATCGTGCCGCCGTCGTCGGCTTCAACCGGGCCGCCGTGGTGGGCGAAGTGGACGCGGTGCTGGTGGGCAAGAAGTACTCGGTGCAGATGATCCAGGCGCCCCAGCCCGAACAACTGAAGATCGACCAAATGGGCAAGCCCGAGGTGGCTCCGCTGTCGACCAAGCTCGAGATGGTGAACAAGAAGATCTTGTGCACCAGCGGCGAGGCTACCGCGATCATCGACGGTGGGGACATCACCTTCGAGGCCAAGAAGCTGATCAGCTTCA
Organism: Myxococcales bacterium; assembly: GCA_030590865.1. Taxonomy (GTDB): domain Bacteria; phylum Myxococcota_A; class Polyangia; order Polyangiales; family Polyangiaceae; genus JAPYTK01. The sequence goes on from JAUVCD010000146.1 coordinate 10,950, forward strand.
AGGCCGGCGGGAAGGTTATTCTCCACGGTGGTCCGAACATCCACGTGAACCCGAAGGGCGGCGGCTCCGCCCAGGCAGGCTGCTTGGAAAAGGGCTCGGATGTGGGCGCGGCCTTCGTGGAGAAGGCGACGTAGCGGGAGGCGATGCCGTGTCAGCCGTACTCGACCAGCTCCAGAGTCAGAACCAGCCGCTCTTCGCCTTGGCTGACGCTGGGCGAAGCGCCGAGGTTCTCACCTTGCTGCACAGCTTCGATGTCGAGCTCCGCTCCCTCTATGAAGGTGACGCCGAGGTGCAACTCGGTCGCTCAGGTCCCTATCTGGTGAGCTTGCCGCCTGACTCGGATCTGCTGCCGGCCTTGGTCCGTCGAGGTTGGGGCAAAGCTTGGGTGGTCATCCTCACTGCCGATGCCAGCTTCGCCGATTTGCGCCGTCATTTTCGGCGGCTGCTGATGGTGAAACGGCAGCGGGATGGCGGTGAGCTCTATTTCCGATTCTACGATCCGCGGGTGCTGCGCGTGTTCCTTCCCACCTGCTCGCCCGAGCAGCTCCCACAGCTCTTCGGACCGGTCTCCGCCTTTCTCATGGAGGACGAGAGTGGCGCGGAGGTACTTCGCTTCGCCCCAGATGCCGAGCAACAGATCTGTGAACGGCTGACCTTGGCCAGGGTGGCGCAGGACGGCCCATATGCTTGAGATTCGCGACGACCAGATTGAGGCACTGCGAGCCTCGGTACGAGCGGCCATCCCAGCCAATGTCCTCGGCGATTTGCGCGCCCAGGGGCTCGACGCGGAACAGGAGGATGATAGCGGCGCGGTGGCCGCCACCGACGCCCGGGGGTTCACCACCCGGCTGTTCTTCCACGACGATGGTTTGCCGGCGCGGCTCCAGTTCCCCTCCGGGTCCGAATACCGCTTCGTCAATGACGAGGCGGGCCAAGTCGCGCAGATCGAGCACAGCGGTGGTGCTCGCGTCGAGCTGCACCGGGACGCTGAAGGCCGGATTGTCGGCTTGCGCCGCCCAGGGCTCGACGAGCATGGCTTCGAGTACGACGCGGCCGGGCGGCTCAGCGCATTGCGCTACCCAGACCACAGCTGCACGCAGTACGAGCACGATGACCAGGGCCGGCTGATGGCGGTCACCGACCGGCTTGGCGCCCGCACCGAATACGAGCGAGACGCTGAAGGTCGAACGCTGGCGACCCTCGATCCACTCGGCCGGTCCACCCGGTTCGAGCTGCAAGGCGACTTGCTCGAGGCGGTGGTCTTTCCCGACGGGTCGCGGGAGGAGTTCGGCTTTGACCAGGAGGCCAATGCCGGCGTCATGACCCGACGGGACGGCAGCGAGGTCTACCAAGAGTTGGACGAAGCCGGCGCTCTCCGGGAGATCATCTGGTCTGACGGATCCTTCGTCGCCTACGACGTCGATGACGATGGATCGTTGCGTGGGGTGAGCAACGAGGCCGGCTGGGTGAGCTTCGAGAGCGATGCTCGTGGCAATCCGATCAAGGAGAAGACGCCTCGCGGTATCGCCAAGCTCGGTTATGACGGCGACGGGCGTTTGGCCCAGCTGCTCACGCCTCAGGGCGACACCATCAGCTACCGCTACGACGGGGACGGTCGGCTCTCCGCCATCGTCGACTGGCAGGGGCGTGAACATCGCTTCGGTTACGCCAAGGACGGCACCGTCGGGGAGATCCGCTACGGCAACGGCAACGTTGAACGGCGGCGCCACGGCGGGACCGGACAGCTCGAGCACGCCACGGTCAAGACCCGCGACGATCGGGTGGTCAGCGAGCAACGGTACCAGCACGACCCAGGCGAGCGGCTCACCGAAGTCGAAGATCTGGATCGGGACGGGGGTTACCTGCACCGGCTGGCCTTCGATGCCGAGGGACGGCTGAACAGCTCGCTGGATGGCAGCGGCCAGCTGGTGGAGCGTTTCGAGTACGACGCCAAGGGCAACATGATCCGCGACGGCGGTCGGGACCTCGAGGTGGGTCTGCTCGACGAGATTACCCAGGTCGGTGACGAGACGGTTCGCTACGACGATCTCGGCAACATGACCTCCTTGCCCGGTGCCTTGGGGCGCATCGACTGTCGCTGGGACGCGCTGGGTCAGTTGGTGGAGGCACGGGTCGGTGATCGGTCCACCCGTTATGGCTATGATCCGCTCGGTCGCCGCATTCTGAAGACCGATGGGGTGCGCAGCTGGCGCTACGGCTGGCTGGGTCACCAGCTGCTGTGGGAGGAGTTCCAGGAGGCGCCTGGGGCTAAGGCGGTGCGGCGCGACTACCTGTGGTGCCCCGATAGCGTCGTGCCCGTTGCGTTCCGCGAAGCTGGGCACACCTATTGGCTACAGACTGACGTCCGCGGCGCTGTGATTCGCGTGTTCCGCGAAGACGGCACTGTCGCCTGGAGTGCCCGCTACGACGCCTTTGGCGAGGCCCACGTCGAGCTTGCCCAGGTGCGCCAGCCCTGGCGGTTGCAGGGCCAGTACCGGGACGAGGAAACGGGGCTGCACTACAGCCTGTGCCGCACCTACAGTCCTTACCTCAAGTCCTACCTGTCCCGCGATCCGCTGTGGCACCGGGCTGGAGCGAGCAACTACAGCTACGCTCGCAACAACCCCTACAATCTGAGCGACCCTTTCGGTGGCTTCGCGTTCCTGCTGGGGGTGGTGGCGGCGGTGGCCATCGGTGCTGCCATTGGAGCCATTGCAGCTGCCGTGACCGGTGGCGATCCAGTGGCCGGCGCCATCGAAGGCGGCATGGCCGTGGTGGGCGGTGTCGTCGGTGGCTTGTTAGGTGGCCCAGCCGGCATGGTGGCCGGCGGCATGGTCGGCAGCACGGCCGGCGCATTCGTGGGCAGTGTGGTCGAACAGGCCCGGGCCGGTGATCCGATCTGCCTGCAATGCGCGGCCAAAGTTGCGGCGGTTGCAGCGGCCTTCGACGTCGCCTTGCTCGGGCTCGGCAAGATCCCTGGCGTCAAGCGGGTGGTGCGAGCGGTCGGGACCAAGCTTCATCGCGCGTCGAGACCGATGCGTCGCTGGGCGAGCAAGCACGTCGCTCGGCTGAAGTTCAAGATGACCCGCAACGCCAAGGTCTTCAAGACTCACGTCGATCCTGAGCTCTCGAAGGCGGCGAAGATGGATGTGCGGGTTCCTGACGACCCCAAGGGCGTGGAAAGGGCCATGAATCAGACGCGCGACGCCACCCGGAAGAACATCGGCGACGTCGACATCGGCAATCCGAAGGACGCGAAGAAGTGGCGCAACTCAGCCACGTCAGCGGACAAGCTGGCCGTGGACGCCAAGGCGACCGAGCCGCTGCTGCGCGAGGTTGTGGATGACAGTGCCAAGGCGGCAGGCGGCACGTCGAACTACGGTCCCGATGATGCCTTCGCTACCAAGTCGAAGAAATCGATGCTCCGCAAGCACAACGACAAGGGGACGCCCTACGACGAGATGAGCGATGCGGTGCGAGGGACCATCATCGTGGACAAGCCCGAACAGGTCGGGCCGGCCATCGATGCCCTTCAAAAGAAGGTCGACGCCGCGGGCGGCAAGCTCATCGTCGACAACAAGTTCAAGGGCCCGAACGATGTGGGCTACAGCGGCGTGCACGCGGACATGGAGCTGCCGACGCCCGACGGCGGCACCATCCGTTCGGAGGTGCAGGTGCACTTGAAGTCCATCCATGACGGCACGCCGACCAGCATCAAAGAGACGTCGCACAAGATCTACGACGTCACTCGGGAGGCAGAGAAATTCGGGTTGAGCGATGCCGCCTCGCAGAACGCGACCTCGGCAAGCCAGAACCTGTGGCTCCAGGGGTTGTCACCCCACGGAGGCTGAGATGGAGAGCTACAATTACTACATCGTAGAGAATTCCTTCGCCGCGCGGGTCAACCAGGACACCAAGAAGGCCGAGCGGCTGATGGCCGACGGGTCCTGGACGCCTTACGCCGACGTGTGGGACGTGTGCACCAACGGACGCTGGGTGGAGAGCGAGTTGGATGCCCTCGAGGAGGCGGCGGAAATTCTCGATTTGCGCGGGGTGGATCACCAGATCTCGAAGGGTTGACATGGCGCCACCAGCAGCACGACTCACCGACAATTGCATGCATCCGAATGTGATCTGTAGTGGGTCACCGGACACTCTCATTGGCTACAAGCTAGCTGCGCGGCTGAGTGATTTGGTGACCCCTTGCCCTTTGTGCAAGGTGCCGCCTGGCAAGATCGTGAAGGGCTCGTCGACGGTCTTCATCAATTCCCAGCCGGCGGCGCGCATTGGCGATGCGGTGGCCTGCGGTGCCGGCGGTGCGCCGCCCCCAGGGGGCTCCCACCCGCCGGTGACCACCTATGGCGTGAAGCCTGAAGACAACTATGTCGCTGCGGTGTTCGAGGATGACGCCTATTTGATCACCGAGGAGCCGGCGCAGGGGAAGAAGCCGCCACCGCCGGACAAGCAGCCGGTGCGCAAGCCGGCGACCTTTCTCGATGGGTTGAGCCTGGACGTCGATCTGGGCTCTCGCAGCGCTGGCGGCGGTGGTGGGGGCGGACCCAACGCCATCGCCAAAGGTGACAGCTCGGTGATTGTCGGAGGATGAAGTGACTGGGTCCTCTTCCCCTGCCAACGCTGCGGAGCGCGATCTCGTGCCAGCGCCTCCCCAGGAATGGCTCGCCGAGGACTGGCATTTTCGCGTCAGCGTACCGAGAGCGTGCACCATGGTGCCCGGGTCGACCAACCCGCCCGCCCTGGACGAGCTGCGGCTGCTGGCGCGTTTCGAACGACGCAAGCCTAGTGCCGAGATCGCTGTGCTCGGGGCGTTGCTCGATCGGGAAGTGGACGCTCTGGACTGGCTGGAGCAGTCATCGGC
>JAUVCD010001032.1 GCA_030590865.1 Myxococcales bacterium
GTGGGGCTCACGGCGGCCATCGAGTGGCTGTTGGAGCAATATCGGCAGCGCCACTCCCTCAACCTGTCGCTCAGCGGCGCGGACTGCGTGGTGTCGCTGAGCGACGAGGCACGTGGCGCTCTCTTTCAGTGCGTGCGCGAGCTGCTTCAGAATGTGGTGAAACACGCTGACGCGACTTGCGCAGAGGTGTCTTTGGTCGTCGCATCAGACACCCTCACCGTTCAGGTGACCGATGACGGAGCTGGGTTTTTGCCGCCGTTGGTGTTTCCTGAAGATGCCGATCAGGGGAGCTTTGGCCTGTTTATGGTTCGGGAGCGCATGCGTCACCTTGGCGGCAGCGTCGAGTTTGATTGCGACCCGGGGCGGGGGAGTCGAATCGACTTGGTCTTGCCCCTAGCTGAGGAGCGATCGGGGGCGGATCCAGGGGGCAGGGACCCGCATGGGAGCACCGCCAAGCCGGCGATCGATCTGGGCAGCTTGGCCCACCAGCTCAACGAATTCTTGGCCGTGGTGCTGGGTCTCGGCTCGTTGCTAGAGCACGACGTGCCCACCGGGGCGGCCCAGGCGGCGGATCTGACGGCGATCCTATTTGCGGCTCGACGAGCTGCATCGCTGAGTCGCAAGCTGTCGGCGGTTGCCTCGAACAGCCCAGACAGCCAGCGGGCCGAGGCATCGAAGGGGGCTGAGCAGCCGGTGCCCTCGCCGCCCCAACGAGGTAGGGGCACGGTTCTGATCATCGATGACGAGCAGTTGCTCCGTACCGCAGCCCAGCGCATCCTCGAGCGACTGGGGTATCGAGTGCTCGCGGCCGAGAACGGGCAGGTGGGCCTGGATGTCTATCAGGTCCACCGTGACGAGATTGGCGTGGTGTTGTTGGACGTCGTGATGCCCGTCATGGCGGGCAATGAGTTCTATGATCGCCTCAAGGCCCTCGATCCGAACGCGCGGGTGCTGATCTGCACCGGCGCTGCGGAAACCGACCAGACCGAGGAGCTTCAGGCCAAGGGGGCGTTAGGCATCATCGTGAAGCCCTTCGATACGCGCAGGCTTGCCCAGGCGGTTGCTGATGCCATGGCAGCGACCCCTGAGACGAGCCGGTGAAGCCAGGGATCGCCGCGGTTAGCGGTAGGCCCTTCGCTTCTTCATCAAGCTGACCCACACCATGGGTGTCGTGGGCAGGTCTGTGTCCATCTCGCCGCGCCGCAGCGAGAGGATCTCGAAGTGCTGCTCCACTGCTTGGACTACGTCACGAGCGGAGCGACGTGGCGGGCCGTGGTCTCGCGGTGGCCCGTCCGTCGAGCCAATGATGCTCAGCCACAAGCCATCGGCGCTGAGCTGCTGGGCCATTTGCTCGGCGAAGCTGGCCCGCTCAGCGGGGTCGTCGAAGCTGTGCAGACAGCCGCGGTCGAAGGCGAAGTCGAAGGGGTCGTCAGCCACTGGAAATGAACCGTGATGGAGGGTCACCGTCCTGTGGGTTCCGTTGAGCTTGCGGCGCGCTTGGGTCAGCGCGCGGGCGGCTACGTCGCTGGCAAGCACCTCAAACCCCTGCTCTGCGAGCCAAATGGCGTTCGTCCCGGTTCCGCATCCCACCTCCAGGGCGCGGCACGGCGCGATCGGATGTTCGCCCACGACCCGCAAGAGGTGCTCGTCCGGTCGACCGGTGTCCCAAGGCGTCGATCCCGACTCGTATCGTTGCTCCCACTCCTCGACTGTTGGCATCTAGCGGACTCCTCCTTCAACCGCTGCTGGTCGGTTGCCACGACAAGCTGGCCACGAGCGGTGCTGTTGACAAGCCCTCAGAAGACGGCGCAATTGGCGATCACTTTTGGTGCACCAAAATGGACCACACCCTGGGCCAAGTTGGTGCAGCGGCCTGGTCAACCGCTGTTGTTTCAGGCCCTTATCCGACTGGCATGGCTGTCGCATCCCTACTGGGTGTGAGCGGTCCTGACCCGCGGCGGCGGGACAGAAGCAGGAGAAATTATGAGGATTAGGTTCTGGGGCGTACGTGGGTCGATTGCGACATCAGGCTCCGAGTTTGCGCAATTCGGTGGCAATACGACTTGCGTGGAGATCGAGGCCGGGGACCAACGACTGATCATCGATGCCGGTACCGGTCTACGTCCGCTAGGCGAGAAGCTGAGTGCCCAGGCTCGCCTTCTGGGGCGCGAGGTGTCGGCGACCATGCTGTTCACCCATTTGCACTGGGACC
>JAUVCD010000091.1 GCA_030590865.1 Myxococcales bacterium
GACATCAAGGCTTGCACGTAAAACTGCGGAACGTGTTGCGTGCCGCGGTACAAAAGCAGGCCGAGTACGACCGTGACGAGAATCGCCACGGTTGCGCAGCCGAGCAGGATCCGAATCGCAGCACCCAGATCGGCCTTCAGAGCGTCACAGGTGTCTGGGCAGAGGATGATCTCCGAAGGGGTCTGGGGATTGTCGTAGTGCCAGCCTTCCCCGTTGCAGGACTGGTTCTGCGGCACGATGAAGGGATCGCTGCCGTCGCCAGGCCACACCTCGATGTTCACCTGAGAGATGGTCACCTCACCTTCGAGCACCTGAGGCGGGATCTCGTAGACACAAGGCACCGCATCGCCCCGCACCTTGGCCAGCGCCTCGCTGAACTCCTGCTCGACGTTGGTGGCACTCACCAGGATGGCACTATCGGTTCCACCGGCCTCAGCGATCAGATTGGCGGTCGCCTGGTCCACCCCAGGCAAGCCCACAACGTAGGTCGCCACCGGCGGATTGAAGCTTGCTCCCGCCGCGGCCAAGGCGGCAATCGCTTGGGGGTCCTCTGGATCGACGCCACCGCACAAGGGCGCGGGGCCTTCGGGCTGCCCATCGGTGACGAGTAGCACCGCCGACGACTCACCCGGGTTGTTCTCCGCCATCTCGATGCCCATGAGGATGGCGCCACCGAGAGCCGGATACATGGGCGTGCTGAAGCCATCGGCCGCCTCGGCCGCCATCGCTGCCTTGAGCGCCGCAGCGTTGCCAGGCAAAGCCCCGAAAGGCACGGTCGGCTCTTTGTAGCCCAGCTGATCGCAGGCCGGCACCGAGTCAGGATCCCGGGGGAAGAACCGCAGCGCCACCCGGATACCTGCCGAGCCTTCATCGTCCACGAAAGCGCCCAGGCCGGCCTTGGCGCTCTCCCATTTGTTGCCAGCCATCGACGCCGACTTGTCGAACATGACGTAGAGATTGACCGGCTTGCTGATCCCCTGCTCTTCGAACTTGGCGCAAGCCGCGTCAGGATCGAAGCTCCCGTCACCCGCGTCGGGCATGAGGTTGAAACCGCCAGAGCCGCCGCTGCCCGTATGGACCGAATCAGGAGAACAGGCGCCAGCGCTCAGCGCTAGCACCGCCCCAACCCCGACCAAGATCGCCACCGGACCGAGCCACAAGCCTCGCCGTGCTACTTGATGGCGATCAGATGTTGAACGTCGCTGCACCGTTTGGCTCCCTGCCACTCCGAGTCAGTTGATCTGCAGGGTCGGACCTGCAGTGCCGTTGGCGCCGGGGGAAGCCTGTCCCTGGCCCGAGTTGGTGCCGCCACCGCCGCCAACGCCTGGTAGCCCGGTGGTGCAGTTGCCACTGTAGGTGGCCGTCGCCGCTACCGAGCGGGCGAAGCAGGCACTGGGCCCACCGCCGCCGCCGCCGCCGGGACCGCCGATGCCACCGTCGCCACCGGCGCCGCCGAGACCGCCGTTGCCGCTCTGGTAGTCGCCTGGGCCACCGGCGCCGCCATCGGAGCCGAGCTGGCCGTCGGCCCCGTCACCGCCATCGCCACCATTACCGCCAGCGCCGCTGAGGATGTTGTTGCCCTCGACAACGATGCTGCCGGCCGCAGCAAATACGCCGAAGCTCGCGCCGCCGCCGCCGCCGCCGATCCCTTCCTGGCCACCGAGACCGCCACAGCCACCGCTACCGCCGCCACCCCCCTTGTCGGGCACACAGAAAGGCCCGAAGGGAAGATTGAACTCATACTTGCCGCCACCGCCGCCGCCACCACCACCGCCGCCTTTGGCGTGGGTACCCGCAGAGCCACTGACACCACCGGCTGCCAGGTAGACTCCGCCAACCACCGTGCCGATCGCGGCGCCACCGGTGCCGGCGCCGCCCGCTGTCCCGTCGATCCCTCCGGTGCCCGTCTGGCCGTTGCCTCCGTCGCCGCACTCGGAAGGTGGCGTGCCACCGGGTCCGCCCGTAGCGCCGCCGTTGCCCACCAGCCCCGGCGAGCCGGCGGCTGCGTCATAGCCTCCGGGACCACCGGCGCCACCATGTTCGGGACAGTTGGGCTGAGTGCCCCCTTGGCCCGAGTTGGGCTGCTCTTCGTAGCCCGGCGAACCGATGTTGGCCACCAGGGCCACCGTCGGGTTCGGTGCGCTGCCGGTCGCACCATTAGCGCCCTGGCTGGCGCTAGCCACCGTGATGTCGTTGTACCTTACGTAGAGCTGCCCCTGCCCGCCGACGAGACGGACGCCATAAGAGCTCCCCGTGGTGTCAGGAGCCAACACGTTGATAGTGAAACCAGCAACGTGGGTCTCCTGGTCGATCTGGGGCGCCAGGAAAGCCGTGCCCGTGGCGTTGACCGTGGTCACCGCATTGGCCGAACGGAGGAAGGGGAAGTTCGCGTCCGTGTGATCGAAACCGCCGTAAAGACTGATACCGTCAGCCACGGTCACCAGCACGTTGTAGATCTCGCCAGAGACGCATACCGCGGGCACGACCTGGGTCTGTGCCACCGTGATCCCGCCAGCGATGGTGTCCACTGGATCCTGCCGGGTTCCCGCCCCGCCCGAGGTGCCCAGCGTCAAGGAGACGTAGACACACTGCTCGACGACTCCGTCGCTGCCGTCACAGTTGTCGTCGTCGTAGTTCGGATCGATGGGGTCATCCTCCGAGATCTTCACGCAGGCGTATTCGCACCCACATTCGCCGGTAAGTGGGTTGTCGTCGATATCCCACATATCGGTCGGGCACCCGCTGGCACAGGGATCCTCGCCTCCCCTACCACCAAAGCCACCTTCGCCCCCAAACCCTCCGAAGCCGCCCTGACCGGCAGTGCCGCTGCTGGAGGTGGTGCCGCCGGTGCCCGAGCTGGAGGTGGTGCCGCCGGTGCCCGAGCTCGAGGTGGAGGTCGAGCTCGGGGGACCCTCAGTGTCGCTGCTCGCGGCGCAGCCCAGCGGGGCGGCAAGCGCTACAGCTAGGGACACCAAGCAGATCGGGGCGAGGAAAGAAGGCTGCGTCATCCCTACATCTTCTCTGGTGATGAACCGCATTACAAGCGCGCAGCAGAAGCCGTGGCTGGCTCAACCCGTTCAGATGCAGACCGCGTTGTCGGTCGAGTTGATGTCACAGAAGAGGTCGTCGCACCCCCAGATGCTGCAATCCGAGTCGAACTCGGCACAGGAGCCAGACAAGTCACAGTAGTCGCACACGGTGGCGGTGGCGTTGGTGCAGTCAGGGTCGAAGATCCCGCAACCGCAGTCGCAGCCGTCCGCCGCCCCGTAGTAGCTGGAGCTGCAGTTCCAGTCGTCTGGTGCGGTCCCTGCGGTGAAACATGCCCCCCACTCCTGTGAGGCGATGTACAGCGGCGTGGACAGACCACCGCAGACGTCATCGGGGAAGCCCGTGCAGTCGGTGTTGAAGCCGATCCGGCACATCTGCAGACAGATCGCCGAGGTCGCACCGACGTTGATGCACATGCTGGTGTCGTCACAGTCAGCGTCAGACACGCAGTACTCGTACTGAGTCTGCGACCCCACCGGTGGGGTGCAGATCGGATCGCCCGACGACTGGGGGTAACAATGGTTGTTGGCTCCGCAGAGGGGGCTCGGATTGAGAGGATCGCAGACCGCACAGTTTTCGTCGATCTGGCCATCGCAGTTGTTGTCGAGGCTGTCACCGCAGATCTCAGTCGTGGCGCCAGTGTTCTGCAGGCAGGACAGGGTCCCACCGGTGCAGGTCATGGTGCCCGCGGCACAAACACCTAGCAGCCCAGTGCTGCACGCAGCGCCGCCACCTGGGTTTCCTTCATCCGTCGAGCCGTCGCAGTCGTCGTCCAGCCCGTTGCACTGCTCGCTCGTCGCCGTGTGGTTCGCCGTGCACACCAGCGACCCATTTTGGCAGGTGTTGGTCCCCGCCGCGCACTCACCAAGCTGCCCGGTCGTGCAGCTGCCGCCGCCCCCAGGATTTCCCTCGTCGCTCGACCCATCGCAGTCGTTGTCGAGCCCGTCACACACCTCGGGCACCGGCGTGTTGTTCGGGGTGCACACCAGCGACCCATTTTGGCAGTTGTTGATCCCCGTCGCGCACTCGCCGGACTGTCCGGTGCTGCAGCCTCCGCCGCCTTCCGGGTTCCCCTCGTCGGCCGAGGCATCGCAGTCGTCATCGAGACCATTACACAGCTCGCTTTGCGGCGTGTTGTTCGGCGTGCAGCTCAGCGAGCCATTCTGACAGTCGAGGATGCCGGCGGAGCACTCACCAGGCTGACCGGTACTGCAACCGCCACCGCCCCCAGGGTTGTTCTCATCGACCGAGCTATCGCAGTCGTCATCCAAACCGTTGCATTGCTCAGTCGCGGGCTGGTTGGTCTGCAGGCAGACGACCTGCCCATTTTGGCAGCTCAGCGTGCCGGCGTTACAGATCCCCGGGTTACCGGTGCTGCAAGCCCCTCCACCACCCGGATCGCCTTCGTCGACCGCAGTGTCGCAATCGTCGTCCAAGCCATTGCATTGCTCAGCCGATGGCTGGTTGGTCTGCAGGCAGACTAGCTGCCCATTCTGACAACTCAGCGTACCGGCGTCGCAAACCCCCGGGCTGCCGGTGGTGCACGCACCGCCGCCGCCAGGGTTGTTCTCGTCTGTCGCCCCGTCACAATCGTTGTCCAACCCGTCACATTGTTCGGCTGCGGGTTGCACGTCCTGAATACAGGTGAGGCTACCGTTCTGGCAGGTCAGCGTTCCAACGGCGCAGACCCCGAGCTGACCGGTGTTGCAGGCCGTACCGCCGCCTGGATTGTTCTCGTCTATCGAGCCATCGCAGTCGTTGTCCAGCCCATCACATTGTTCGGCAGCAGATTGCACGTCCTGCTGACACTGAATGGATCCACTCACGCAGTGCTCGGTCCCGGCAGCACAGACCCCCTGAAGGCCGGTGACGCAAGCAGCGCCACTGCCTGGATCCCCTTCGTCCGTCTGGGTGTCGCAATCGTTGTCGAGACCGTCGCATTGCTCCGAGGTTGGGGTGGTGTCGCCGAGACATGCACCCCAGCCGCCGTTGGCACAGGTCTGGGTCCCGTCGGAACACTCCCCCACGTTCTGGGTTGTCGGCGACCCGGTGTAGCAGCTCTGAGTGGATTGATTGACGCAGGAGCAGCCCTCGTCCACGTCGCCATCGCAATCGTCGTCCGTGCCGTCACAGGTTTCGTTCGGACTCGCGGTGCCGGGGATGCAGGGCACCACCTGGCCCTCGACACAGGGCACCACGGTCTCCTGACAGATCCCGAGCCCACAGGTCACTTCGGCGTCGAGTCCTTCGTCGACCTCCTCGTCGCAGTCGTTGTCCAGTCCGTCGCACTCTTCCGCGACCGGCAGGGCCTCGTCTTCACAATCTCCCCAGGTTCCCGTCTGGTCGCAGGTCTGCTGACCCTCGGCGCAGGTGCCCACACCGAGCAACTCGGGATCGCCAGAGTAACAGGGCTGGGTGTCGCTATCGATGCAGGGACAGCCCTCATCGACCTCGCCGTCACAGTCGTTGTCCAACCCGTCGCAGAGCTCCTCGACCGGGACACAGGTCTCGCCGCCGGCCCCGCCAGCGCCACCTACCCCCACCGATCCGCCTACGCTACCGCCGGATCCCGAGCTGGTGGTGCCCGTGTCGGTGTTGCCCCCCGCAGCGGCACAACCGAAACCCAAGCCGAGGGCGCCAAAGGTGATCAGACCAACGGCTGCGGCAGTGGCAGGCCAAGAACCCATGGAAGCTCCTCCGCTAGATTGCCAGGAGCGCGAACCTGACGCCCAGCGAGCGGGCAAGGCCCTCCCAACCAGAGCGCCGCCGTCCCGGCATTTCGGCACTTTGATACTATTACTAGAATCCACCACTGGTCCCGGTTTGTCGAGGACTGGCTCAGCCCCAGCCTCTAGGCCGGCCCAGACACCAGCCCAGCCACGAGCCCAGCCTGGGTCACCGCCTCGCCGCCCTTACTGTGGGGACTACCCCAGGCCGCCGCTTCTAGTGTATTCTGAAGTGTCTTACTCATAAGCAGGGAGCGTCATGATCAATCGGTATGTAGCGGCAGCGGTCGTGTCCTTTGCAGGACTGGTAGTGTTGGCGACTTGCGCAGGCAGTGAGAACCAGGTCGACGGAGAGGGCGCTGGAGGCACCAACGCTGGCGGCGGGACAGCTGAGGATTGTGACCCAGGAGATGAGCAGGACTGCGAGTGCACCCTCGGGTGTGGCACCCAGGCTTGTCTCGAGGACGGCAGCGGCTGGGACGAGTGTGATTGCGGCCAAGGCAACATCTGCGGCGACTGCATCTGCGAAGGTGACAGCGAAGAAAACTGCCACAGCTGCATCGAGGACTGCGGCCCCTGCGACCCCTGCGACATCGCGCCGAGCTGCAGCAACGCCATGATCCCGCCCGCCGACCCGAGCCACGTGCCCGAGCTGGACATCGCGAAGATGGACCTGCTGTCCCCTGAGCAGATCCATCAGCGCCTCGCCGAACAGCTGGCCCAGCAAACCGACGCCATGCGGGTGATCGCCGCAGCCCTGGACTCAGAGCCCCAGCGGGACGAGCACCAGCTGGTGACGATGCTGCGCGAGGTATTCGCCAAACACCCCGAGGCCACCAAGAAAGTGCGAGCCGGGCTCGCCGCTGCCGGGATGGACTCACCGGCCGCCTATCGGCAAAAGTACGCCGTGCTACCTGGTGAGGACGGGCAGGTCGAGGCCAAGGATGGCGAGTTTCCTGGTGGCACCATGGAGTGCGGCTCGCCCAGGCTGCGAGTTGGAATCCACAAGGTCCACGTCCACAATGCCCAAGATACTTTCATCTACGGATCGGACGACGAGATCTACTGCCTCATTCAGGCGGAAGCTCAAAACGGTGCCGAGCTGCGCCTGACGCCTCTGATCTCGAGCCTGGAAGAGGGCGACGAGCACGTGTTGTCCCTCGAATCAGGCGTGTTCTGGGGCCAGATCGAACCCACCACTCCAGGCAGTGACATCATCGTCACCTATGACTGCATCGAGTCAGACGACTCGGGCCAGTACACCTCCCTGCTCGATGCCATCTCCGACGGGGCCACCGACATTGGAGACAACGGCGCGCCCTCTGGGTGGATCTTCACCACCGTGGGCGCCGTGGCCGGCGTGGTCTCGGCAGCCATGGGCGGCAATGGCGACGACCAGATCTTCAACGCCCAGCAGCACATCCCGCTGGACCAGCAACTCGCGCTGACCTGCGGCGGCCGCTGGAGCATCCGCCGAGGCGGCTCGGACACCTTCGGCTCTTGGGATTGGGAGCTGACTGTCTGGGCCTGGGGCTGCGCTGAATTCGGCGTCGCCGAATCTGGCGCCTGTGCCGAGCCTCCCAACACCGGGGGCGCCGGCGGCACCGGTGGCGCTGGCGGCGCAGGCGGCGCCTGACCGGCCAGGGCCCATCGACGACCCTCAACGATAAGCTGAGTGGCAGTCCTTGCAGGTGTTCTTCACCGCACTGAGTGCTTCGCCCGCACCCTTGGGGTTGTTCGACTCGGTCGCCTCGAGCATGGCACCGCCCTGCTGGCCTAGCTCTTTGGAATGGGTCCCGAACCCCTCATCGAAGGTCCCCTGACCGACGAAGGTCTCCAGGTGGGCTCCTGCGGCCACGATAATCTCCGCGGCCTGAGCCATCCGCGCAAACTCCTCTTGGGTGAAGTTGGTCTGCTCCCGCAGGCCAAATAGCGGATCGGCTCGCTCTGCGAGCAGCCGCATGACCTCTTGGACCGAGGCGATCTCAGAGACTTGCTCAGGAGCATAGTTGCGCTCAGGCTTGGGCACACAGCTGGCGGCCATGAGGAACAAGGGGACGACGCTCATCCGGAGATTCATCGCTTTCGTCTACTGCGAACCGCTATAACCAGCAACCTCGGCCTCACCGGAGAACGGACCCATCAACGAGTTACGCCATCGAGCCGAAACGCTACTGGCAGCGCACAGCCCCTACCAGGACGACTCGCTGCGAAATCACTGCCGACGACTGCACGCGCTGACCCTTGCGCTAGCCCAGCTCGAGGGGGCGGAAACGGACGCTGACGTGGTCTACGCAGGCGCGATGCTGCACGATATCGGCCTGTTCATCCGCGACCCGCAGGAGCCCAATTACCTGAAACGCGGCGCCGCGCTCGTCGAGCCAATGATCGGTCCCTGGGGTCTGTGCGGTGATGCAGCCCGGGATCTGCGAGAGATCCTCCTGTACAACCACGCGCTGGTCGCGCTACCTGGCCTGGGCACCACCGCTGAGCTGTTCCGCCGAGCCGTTCAAGTCGAGCACTCCTTCGGCGGACGGCGCCACGGATTGAGCAAGGGGCAGTGTCAGGACATCTTCGCTCAGTACCCACGACTGCGTTTCAACCGAGTGCTGGCAGATTTCTTCAAGACCACCGTTTTGGACGACGGCGTGGCTCAGCTGCTCCCGATTTTCTTCCCCCGCTTCGTCGCAAGTTGAAGGGGACGCACCAAGAATTTGACGACATGGCCCAGGTCGCTTCAAATCGCCCCATGGCTCGGTCGCCATTTCGTACCATCCTGCCGCTCGCCACCGCACTGGCGCTCGGTTGCCTCGCCCTCCCCCACGCCCAGGCCCAGACCGGCCAGCAGGCCCCTCCCAAGGACAAGGAGGAAGAGTGGACCGAGCTCACCCCGGAGGCCGAGACTCCTGAGCCTGAGCCGCCGCCGCCAGGCGCAGAGAAGCCACTTCCCAGCACCGGCTCGCCTTACCTCCCACCGGCGACCAAGCCAACCTCGCAGCCCGACAAGCCCGCAGAGCCCGAGCCGGACGACGGCGGCACGAGCGAGGGCTTGGCCTGGATGAGTCGCTGGCAGCCCCAGTTTGCTTGGCGCTCCATCTCCGCCGAGTTCGACATGTGGTCGACCGACGAGTTCACCTCTTACACCTGGGATCTGGTGGCGCGGCTCGGCGTGGAGGACTTCCCGGCCTATTTCGACATCGACATCCCCTGGACCTTCCTCGACGTGTCCGGAGCTGCGGGACAGCTCCAGTTCGGCAATCCTACCCTCGGCGGCCACGGCGGCGGCATGGTGGCCGACGTGGTGGGCATTTGGGCTGGTCTGACGGTCTCGATCCCCACGACCTTCCCCGATACGGGCGACCAAGACGGCCAGTCGGACGAGTGGGCCGCCCTGGCGGCAGCGTCCCAGGTTCGCGCCCTGGTCCAGGCGCACCGCTTCATGGCCCTCTACGTGCCCCTGCGGCTGCTCACCGGCGTGGAGGTGCAGATCCACCCCTACATCTATCTACGGGCAGAGTTCGACCCACTGCTCGCCATTCCGACCGAGGATGCGCAAGATCAGGCCGAGAGGTTCGGTCACGATGCCTTCTTCGCAGCCATGGATCAGATCTACGAGGTCGAAGCGCTCAGTCCCATCGGGCTTGGCGGGGGCGTGCGGTTCCAGGCGTGGCTCCAGCTCACCAACAACGCGCGCTTAGGTGCGCGAACCCAGACCGCCATCGAACCCTACATCACCTACAGCCCGCCATTCATCGGTCCATTCGCAGCTCCAGTCTTCGCTCGAGCGGGACTTCTGATCGCCCTGGACGAGCCGCTCGGCATGGGCTTTGACGACAACAAAGTCGCCACGCTGCGCACCCAGGTCGGAGTGCGGTACTGACCTGGCTTCCCATCCCTCACGGCTGATGCTAGGCCGGCGGGATGATAACGAAGAAGGTCGTCCTCGCCTATTCGGGAGGATTGGACACCAGCTGCATTCTCAAGTGGCTCGAGCTCGAAGGCTACAGCGTGATCGCCTTCATTGGCGACGTTGGCCAAGACGAGGACTTCGAGGAGATCGGCCGCCGCGCTGAGGCCACCGGCGCGGACGCCGTCCACGTCGTCGACCTGAAGCGCGAGTTCGTCACCGACTACATCTTTCCGGCCATCGCCGGCGGGGCCATCTACGAGAGCCGCTACTTGTTGGGGACCTCGCTGGCCCGCCCCCCGCTGGCCAAAGCCCAGATTGAGGTCGCTCGCCAAGAGAAGGCCGACGGCGTGTCCCACGGCGCCACCGGCAAGGGCAACGACCAGCTCCGCTTCGAGCTCGCTTACGCAGCCCTGGCACCACGCCTCGAGGTCGTGGCGCCCTGGAAGATCAACTCCTTCCTCGAGAAGTTCCAGGGGCGCACGGATTTGATCCGTTTTGCCAAAGAGCACAACATCGAGTGCCCCGTCACCCTGGAAAAGCCCTTCTCCACCGACGAGAACCTGATGCACCGCAGCTACGAATCGGGGGTGCTCGAGGATCCGGCTCGACCGCCTGACAAGGAGATCTTCACGGTCTGCGTCGATCCCAAAGACGCCCCGGACGAGATAACCACCATCGAAATCGAGTTTCGCGATGCCCGCCCGATTCGCGTCAAGAACCTCGTTGATGGCCGGGAGGAGACCGAGCCACTTGCCCTGTTCACCTACCTGAACAAGCTGGGTGGCGACAACGGCATCGGCCGCATCGACATCGTCGAAAACCGGTTCATCGGGATCAAGTCACGGGGGATCTACGAGACCCCGGGAGGCACCATCTTGCACATCGCCTTACGTGACCTCGAAGGGATCGCGATGGACAAACAGGTGCAGCGGCTGCGGGACATGCTCGCCCCCGAATACGCCGCCATCATCTACAACGGCTTCTGGTTCAGTCCAGAGATGGAGTTTTTGGCCGGTGCGCTCGAAAAGAGCCAGCAGCTCATCGACGGGGTCGTGCAGCTCGAGCTGTACAAGGGCAACGCCTCGCCCATCGGTCGGTCGTCACCGAGCTCGCTCTACAACGAGAAGCTGTCCAGCATGGATGTGGCCGGTGGCTTCAACCAGATCGACTCGGATGGTTTCATCCGGATCAACGCGCTGAGGCTGATGGCGCACCGGCTCATCGTGCGCCACAATCCGCGCCGCTAGAGCCCAACGTTGTAGCCCCGCCAAGTCCCGCCAGGGCTATCGACGATCCACACTTTGCCCTGGGCGTAGCTCAGGCTGAAGTGGGAGTCGAAGCTAGTACCGGCGCCGTTGAGGGTGGTCGTATCGATGCGAAGGCCCTGGTCAGACCAGGCAGACAACACCCCATTGGCGTAGGTGAAATAGAACCCCTTCACCGTCGCCACTCCGCGGTCCTGGGGATAGGCGTTCTCGCTGTTCATCGTGCCCCAGCCGGTCAGCGAAACGTTGGCCAGCGGGGCACCGCTCGCGTTCCAGCGGTAGAGCGTGCCGGCGTTCACGGCGACGAACAGGTTGTTGTCCGAATCCCACGCCACCGAGCTCTGAGAATCAACTGAGCCACCGAGCATGATGTCATTGCCAAAGACGCCTGGTGAGCTCTGCACCCGAAGCTGCATGCTGCCGTAGCCTCGCGCGTATAGCGGGCCGGTACCGTCTCCCTTGGTGAACACGCTGCGCAAGTCGATCCCCGGCGCGTAGAGCGACAGGGGTGCGCCGTTGGCGTTGTGCTGAGACAGTCGGTTGCCGCTCGAGCCGCCACCAGAGCAGGTCCACAAGCTGGTGCCATCCCAAGCCATGCCCATCGTCGTCGAGGCCAGCTGGTCGGTGAAGGTCAGCACGGCGTTATAGGCCGGCTGATTGAACGGCATGGCGCAGTCGATATCGGTGTTCTCAGTGCAGCCTGAGGGACAACAACTGTCGTTGTGGATGCACTGGGTCACCGGCGTGCCGCCACTACAGTTGCCGCTCTGGCAGATCTCGCCGGTGGTGCACGAGTCCAGATCGTCGCAGGGATCACCGTTGTTCACCGACTGGGTCGTGCACTGGCCGCCATTGACGTCGCAAACCCCCATGACGCAACCCACCGTGAGATAGGTGCAGTCCTTGGGGCTACCACCCTGGCAGACGCCGGCGACGCAAGTCTTGTTGACCGTGCAGAGGTCATTGGCGTCAACGCAGGCGCCGCCTTCGTTGCCCACCACCGGCTCGCATTGACCGTTCTGGGGGTTGCACTCCGAGTCATGACAGTCATCGGGAACGGGCTGCATGAAGCAGTCCTTGGTGGTGCCGACGCAGAGCCCGTTCGAGCAGGTCGCGTTCTCCAGGCACAGGTCGTTCGGGTCAATGCAGGGATCGCCATTCTGGCTCGCCTCACTCGAGCAGGACTGACTCTGCTCATCACAGGTGATGACCTCGCAGGCTTGCGGCGATATCCCGCAGTCGTTCGCCGCTCCCGGCGCGCAGAGCCCAGCCTGGCAACTGTCGTTGGCGGTGCAGAACAGCCCATCCTCGCAAACCGTGCCGTCCTCATCGGCCACCACCTCACACTGACCGGTCTGCTCGTTGCACTGAGCCAGCTGACAGACCGGAGCCTGGATCTGGCTGCAGTCCACCTCGCAGGCCGAGCTGCCACCGCTGCCGCCGGCGCCACCGGCCTCACCGCCGCTGCCACCACCGCTCGCGGTGCTGCCACCGGTGCCCGAGCTGCTGGTGGTGTCGCTACCGCCGAAGCCGCTGGTGTCGCCTGTCGCACAGGCCGCGATCACCACAACAGCGGCCAAACCAAGACTGAGCCATGAAGCCTTCATGGCTACCAGCATACAGTGGCCTGCGCCGACCCGTCACGACGGCCTTCGGTCGCAGGCCGCGGCGCCTTCGCTGACCGCCATGGGACGATCGAGCACGAGCCGCGCAGCCCGTCTTGAGGATGATCTCTAGACTGGCGGGGGGGTTGCCGGCGTCGCTGAGCTCTCTCGGCGGTGCACGTCCACCGGCGCATCGATCCCCTGGGCGAGCATCTGCTTGTTGAATTCGTCCTCGCCCACCTTCTCGACGTAGGCGATTTCGTCTTCCAGGGCGCGCATGTAGGAGCGAGCCTGGTAGGCGTAGGCGGCGTGCAACACCGCTTGGGCGACCATCGTCTCGATGGCGCTCGGCTTGGTGAAGAAGGTCTTGAAGAGCATGGGCCAGAAGAGAGGCGCCAGCTCCCGATCCATCCCGATGGAGGTAAAGATGCGCATGCCAGCCAGGCCCATCTGCACGTATTCCGCCAGTCCGAGGGTGAACTTGGGGCTCGGCTTGAGCTGCGAGATCGTCATCGCCAAGCGCTCGTAGTGATTCTTGGGATCGTAGAGCTGGTCGAGCACGTGGATGAGATCCCGCATGACGGTCGTCCGGGGCCTGGTGGTCACGAAGTTCAGCCCCGTAGTCGCCGTGTCGGTGCGGTCGTCCCGATTGATCCGCAGCTCGCCCTCTCGGAACAGCCGCCCCTCCTCCTGAAGCCGGCGTGACAGCCCGGTGCTGGGCAGTGCGTGCAGCGGCAGCACCAGGGCCGGGAAGGCCCCGGTGTCCTGGATCATCTTGAGGATGTTGTCCGCCGTCTGGTCCGTCTCGCTGTCAAAACCGAGGATTAGCCCGGTCTGGACGGTCATGCCGTAGGAGTTGAAGGTCTTGCAGGCTTCCACCGGCGACACGGTGGTGTTCTGGGACTTCTTGGTTTGCTCGAGCACCTCGTCGTCGGCGCTCTCGATGCCCACGAAGACGTAGCGGAAGTCGTTGTCCCGCATCAGCCGCAACAGCTTGTCGTCTTTGGCCAGGTTGATGGTGGCCTCGGTGCTGTAGAAGAACGGGTGATCGTTGCGGATGGCCCAGTCGCGCATGGCCTCGAGCACCTTGGCGCAGTGAACCGGGTCGCCGATCAGATTGTCATAGCCAAAATCGATCTGCCCCCGATACCCGAGATCGTGGAGGAGCTGCAGCTCGGCGACGACCTGTTCGGTGGTCTTGGTCCGCGGTTTGCGACCGAAGATCTCAATCTGGGCGCAAAACTCGCAGGCAAAGGGACAGCCGCGCACGTATTGGACGCCCACCATGAGGTACTTGTCGAGCTGTGCGAGATCGTAGCGTGGCGTCACCGTCGTCTTCATGTCGGCGCGATTGCCCGAACGATAGGTGCCTGACGTGGCGCCTTTGCTCAAATCTTCGAGCAGCTCGGGGACCGTGTCCTCGCCCTCGCCGCAGATCACGAAATCAGCGTCTTGGTAGACCTGTGGCTGGAGACAGGCCCCGGAGCCGCCGACGACGGTCAGCTTCCCCTTGGCCTTGGCGCGCCTCACCACCCGCATGATCGTCTCCTCTTGGGGGCCGATGCCGCTCACGAAGACGATGTCAGCCCAGTCGATGTCGCCCTCGGTCAGCGGCGTCACGTCGTGGTCCACGAACCGCAGCTGCCAGTGCTTGGGCAGCAAGGCGGCAACGATCAGCAGTCCCAACGGCGGCGCGGCCGACTTGGCTCCCAACAGGTCGTAAACATCCGAGAGGTTATAGAAGGTGTTGGTGAGAAACTCGGGCCGGACGAGTAGGCACTTGGTGCGCCCCTTCAACAGGTCTTTCATCGACAGATCCTTGTTGGGCTGCCTAGGCAGCGAGGATTCCGGGCAACGACCTCAGCGCCAGCTAGGTGATCCCTTGCGGCGGTGAGCGCTCGCGCCCGCAGCGCTGATAGCGCCGGCTGGCCGGTGAGACAAGCTCTGCGTGGGCCTAGCGGTTTCCGGGGTAGGTCGTGCCGCCCGGCCATCCAGGCTGGGGTGCAGGCGCTGCAGGCCCAGGCTGAGTCGCCCCTGGAAACTGGTGAGGCGGACCGGTCGGGGGCATCGTCGCCGCCGGTGCGGCCACCACGGCGGGCACCGACCCGGCCTCTTTCAGGCACATCTCCATGCGAGGGCTGCAGGCGTAGGTGGCCTGGTGACCGCAGGCGAAGATCCGATAGGCGCCGCCGCCGAGCTTCTCGACCCGAACCTGAGGCGCCGGGCACTGGAACTCCTTGGACGCCCGCTCGGTGACGGCGAGCTTTGAGTTGAAACAACCCGCACTCAGGAAAACGAGCGCGGCGCCAAACAGAAGCCTTGAATGCACGCCCGGATGGTAGCGAACTTGGGCGAGAGAAGGAAATGCAGACGGTTGCGATGCTGCCTGCCCGGGATCGAACCGCACGCCCCGTCGGTGGCCTGCCAGGCGGCGTGCCCACTGCAGAGGCTCGCCCTGACCACGGGGACGCCTTACAGTACTGGGCGTGCGCACGGCCGCCCCCACCAGTGCTCTCGAAGCCACCGAAGAGGGCCGCGCCTTCCTGCAGGAGCGGGTCGCCTTGTTCGGGCTCGTGGGAGGCGCCGGCGGACTCTTCTTTTTCGCCTTCCGCGCCGTCATGGTCCTGATCGGCGGCCGCTACCATCATCTGGTCAAGCCGGACATGCTCACCCACCTGGCTGGCGCGCTGTTGATGCTGTCGATGTGGGTGTTGTGCCGGCGGGGGACGCACTCACCGCGCTACATCCGGACGGTCGAGACGGTCGGGTTGCTCTCCAGCAGTGTCGCCTACCAGCTGATGGGCATGACCCTGAACCCCTACTCCAGCCCGCAGATGACCGCGTTGATGGCGCTGACCGTCGGACTGGTGGCCCGGGCGGTGACCGTCCCGAGCACCGCTCGGCGTACCACCCTGTTGGGGGTGGCCATCGGGGTTCCGCTACTGGTGACTACCTATTTGACGATGCTGCCCGTCGACATGACCAAGATCGCGATGATGTTCCCCGCAACCGCGGGCATGAGCTCTCATGTAGTAGCGCGCTATGTGACGGTGAGCACCGCGGTGTGGTGGGCCCTGTCAGTAGCCATCTGCCGCCTGGCCGCCCAGATCGTCTACGGCTTGCGCACCGAGGTCCGCGACATTCGCCGATTGGGCCAATACACCTTGGAAGAAAAGTTGGGCGAAGGGGGCATGGGCATCGTCTACCGAGCCCGCCACGCCATGCTCAGGCGCCCCACCGCCATCAAGTTGCTACCCCTCGAGCGGACCGGTGAGCGGGCCCTGCTGCGCTTCGAGCGGGAAGTGCAAATAACTGCCGCGCTCACCCATCCCAACACGGTGCGCATCTTCGACTACGGACGCACCCCTGAAGGCGTCTTCTACTACGTCATGGAGCTGCTCGACGGCGCCGCCCTCGACGATCTGGTGGCCATCGACGGCCCCCAACCTGCCGGACGGGTCCTCCACATCCTCGAGCAAGCAGCCGGCGCCCTGGCTGAAGCCCACGGGCTCGGCCTCATCCACCGGGACATCAAGCCAGCCAACATCATGGTGCTCGAGCAAGGGGGCATGCCCGACGTCGCCAAGGTGCTCGACTTCGGGCTGGTCAAAGACATCAAGACCGATTCGGAATCGCTGCAGACTCGCGCCGACGTCGTCACCGGTACGCCCCAATACCTGTGCCCCGAAGCCATCGAGCGGCCCGACAAAGTGGACGCCCGCAGTGATCTCTACGCACTGGGAGCCGTGGGCTACTTCTTGCTGACCGGCAAGCATGTGTTCGAGGAAAAGACGGTCGTGGCCGTGTGCACGGCCCACCTCCACAAGACCCCGGTTGCGCCGTCCGAACGACTGGGCCGCCCACCCCTCGAGGAACTGGACGGCCTGATTCTCCGATGCTTGGAGAAGGACCCCGAGCTGAGACCCCAGTCAGCCAGCGAGCTGCAGCAAGCGCTGCGGGCCTGCTCTGAGATTGAGGCCTGGACGCCCGAAGAAGGTGAAGCATGGTGGCGTGAGCACAGCGAAGCGGTGCGCCATCGTCGGGAAGAGCACTTCGAGAGCGCCACAGGTGGCACCATCGCCATCAATCTGGCACGAGGCAGCTAACCAAGGCGAGGCACCGTCTCGGAGCAAGACGGCTGCCCCTGCCCCTTGCAGCGCCGAGACCTCTGACGGACCGTCGAGCCATGAAGAAAGCGGGGCACTTCGGGCAGGCGGTGGTGCTGAGCCAACAGGCCATCGGTGTCCAGGAGGCGAGCGGCGTGGCCCACCTGGGCGACCAACGCTTCTTGGTGGTCGATGACGAAAACGGCATCTTCTCCTGCACCCTCGATCAGGAGCCGACGATGCTCGAGGCTGGCCAGGGCCTCAGAGATCTGGAAGGCGTCTGCCTCAGTCCCGATGGCGCCCATGCTTACGTCCTGTCAGAGCGGGACGGCAGCCTCTGGCGCTTCTCGCGGACCGGTGAGACTCTGGCCGAGCCCGAACGGGTCGGCAGGCTGCCCCGCCTTTCGAAGAAGAAGAACCAGGGCTGGGAAGGAATCGCCATCACTCCAGCGGGCCTCTGGTCCAACCACGACGAGCTGGTCGCCGTACACCAGACCAAGCCGCGCTGCGTCGCCGTGCTCGATCTGATCACCCTCGAGCCACGGGTGACCGCAACGCTGCCCAAAAAGGCGCGCAAGCTGCTTGACGACCTCAACGACGTCACCGTCGACCCCCACCACGGGCACCTACTGGTGCTCAGTGGCAAAGCCGGAGTGATCGGCGAGCTGGCGTTGCAGGACGATGAGCTCAGACTGGTGCGCTGCTATCGAATCGACCACAGCCGAGCCGACGTGCCCGAGGGGCTCTGCATGGATGCCGATAGGCGCCTGTGGCTCGTCACCGACGGCAGCGGCTGGCTGCGAGAGTATGCCCTCTCGCCCTAGCGACTGCACTCCTCGGTTGCCGCCGCCTGGGCGGCGGTGCATGACCTCGGGCCCCTGGGAGGGTCACCGCCATGCCGATTGGTCCCGACCGACAAGGCTTCGTTCACTTGGCCGAAAAGCTCGCCGGCGATGTGCCGGATCGCCCGGTCGCGATCGCCCGGGGGCAATTCCAGCCTCTGGTCGTTGCCGCCCGCTCCAAGGCTGGCGGTGCCGACAAAACCGGCGCCGCCCGCCTGGCCGAAAAGAAATGGTGGCGCCTCATCGCAGCGCTGGCCGCAGCGGTAGTGCTGCTCACGCCACTGGCCGGCTGGCTCGTACTGCGCCCGCCGACACCGCGCCCGCAACAGGTCACCGGTTGGGCCGAGCGGGACACGGCGATCGCTCACGTGGCGCCGCTGCTGACCGACCTGAACAGCGATGGCATCGACGACTTCATCGGACGCTTCACCGGCGGGCAGCCTCGGGGGCAATATGTCGGCGCCTTCGACGGCGCTACGCGCAATCTGCTGTGGCGGGTAGGACCGCTCGAGCCGCTGGCCCAACCTCGCCAGCTAGCGATCAGCGATCAACGACTCGCCATCATCGCAGACTCACGCCTCACGGTGCATCAGCTAGCTGACGGCCAACGCGCTGGAGAGCATGACTTGCCTGGCCAGGTCTTCAGCAGCTGCGCCAACCCCTCGCAAAGGGGGCCGGTCTGGCTAATGTTGGCCGACGAGGGCCTCTTCGTCGACCTGCGAACAGGGAAGCTCGAGCCTGCCGCGCGCCCCCAGTGGTGTCGCCCCCGGTCGGTGCAACCGGCGCCAGCCATCGCAGGCTTCACCGCGGAGCTTGCCTTAGTCGACGGTAACCTGATGGTCGCTTTCGGCCGACCCACCGGAGCTGTCACGGCACCGGCCACGCTGCTCGGCTTCGAGGTCGGCGACCAGAGCACGCGCTGGCAGCGGCCGATCGTTGAAGACGTCCCGGCCTCGCTCACCAATCTGCCACGACCGGGCGAGCAGGTCGCCATGCGGGACGGCCG
This sequence comes from Myxococcales bacterium, assembly GCA_030590865.1. Lineage (GTDB taxonomy): Bacteria > Myxococcota_A > Polyangia > Polyangiales > Polyangiaceae > JAPYTK01. Next base: position 18,508 of record JAUVCD010000091.1, read on the forward strand.
CCTTTATGTGAGCTACTTCCACCGGCCAAGCAACCGCAGTCGCCTGCTGGCCATCGACGCAGCCACCGGCAAAACACTGTGGCAGGCAAAGACCATTCAAAGCGCCGGCGACAGCGTGCGCGCGACGGTTGCGGGCCGCCATCACCTATATGTGGTGCACGCCCAGCTGCTCAGCATTTACGACGTCGTCAGCGGCGAGCGCCTGGCCACGCTCGGCGGACCGCCAGCGCGCTAGCGCTAACCCAATCGCACTGGGACGGGGCAACGCAGCTTTACGAGCCCGGTCGGTCGAGGGCGGGCTCGGTGGAGGGGTTCGCATTCCCTTCCGCCACGGGCACGGGTCCGAGCACGACTCCGAGCCCGTTCCGAGCCCGATGGTTTGGGGTAGGTCGGGGTCGGAAACGGGAGGGAAGCGGGGTCGTGCTCGGGTTCGAGCGCGTGGGGCAAGCGGGCTCGGGGAGGACGGCTGGCTGTCGGCAATGGGACTCGCGCTGCGGGGGCTGGTGTCCATCGTCTACCTCCTCGTGGCGCTTCGGGTCGCTTCGGGGCC
>JAUVCD010000493.1 GCA_030590865.1 Myxococcales bacterium
CTAGACGAGCAGGTCGCGCTGGCAGAATCGCTCCATGGTGCCATCAGCGCGGCCCAACGGTTCGACTATGTCTCCGCGGCCACGGAAGCCGAACACTTGCAGGTGCTGGCCGATGCCAGCCCGCCCGAGGCGGAGACGACGCTCCGAGCCCGCTACGGCCTGTGGCTGCTCAGCGGCGCCGGCCTCACCTTGGCCCGTGACGACGAAGGGGCAACGCCCCCGCCGACCCATCCCGTCGACATGAGCTCTGCTTATGGCGACTTCATCTTGGTGCAATCCTCACGACCCGAGATCGAAGCGGCTTGGGTGCAAAAAGCACCGCGGATCACCAAGGGAATGAGCGCCGACCGCGTGGCCTTGCTGAACGCAACCTATGGTCCCCCGGTCAGTGACCGGACCGCCCGCCGCTGCCCGGCACCGGTGGTGCCGCCCATCGAAACCGGGGCGGACCTGCTCTTCGCCACGCGCCTGGTCCGGTCCCTCGATGTCGAGGCCGCGCCGGGCGAGAGGGCGCAAGCCGGCAGCCTCACGGTCACTGAGTGGCTACCTCGTTACGACGCCTTGGTGCGGCTGGTCGATGAAACGGGCAGCATGTGGGCCTTTGGCGGTGCTCTGTTGAGCCAGCGGGGTGAGCTGAACGGGCTGAGCGCCGCAGGGTCCACTAGCTACCAGCTGGTGTCCCAGCTGGGCTTGAAACACGTGGCGGCCCTCGACAAGCTCGCCACCGCCCACCCGGCGCGGTTTCAGACCTTGGGGGTCGTCGCCTTGGTCTTCAAGCCGGGCGTGCTAAGCGACCGTCGCCTGCGGGACGGGGTTGCCAAGCTGGTCCAGCGCAGCGTCTCGCTCAAGCTCGAGGCCGCCGACGACGTGGCGGCGGTTTATGAGGCAGGCCTTGCCGCCCTTGCCGCTGGCGCCTCGTTCCCTAAGCAGCTGCAGGGCACCCAGATTGGCGCGTTGCGCCAGGCGGTAGCCACCAAGCTCGACGGGAGCTTCGCCCAGCAGACCGGTTGGGGGGTGGCCGGATTACAGGCGGCCGAGGTGGTCCTCCAACTGCTTCTGAAGCAGCCGCCGGACCTGGACCAAGCGGCAACCCAGATGGCCCGCGCCCTAGGTGGCGACGACCTTCCCTACCCTGGACTCGCCAAGCTGGCGACCAGCGCCGCCCGCTACGCGACCCTGGTGGACCACAAGGATCTGGACGCCACCTTGTTCAACCCCGCCATGTTCCCGCCGGCGCGGCTGAACGCCCGGGGCGCCCTACGGGGGGCGATTGCAGGCTTGGCCGATCCGGGTCCCCAGTCACCTAACGAGCGACAATTGCTCGCCCAAGTAGCCCAGCTGGGCGACGGCTTGGTGGCCACCGCCGCAGCACGTTTCCGTGACGCCCGCGCCGCAGCCGGTAGGCCCAAAGGGCCTCAGTGCGCTGGAGAGACCACCATCGGGGCCGAGCATCGGCTGCGGGACGCCTACGACAGGTTGCGCAAACAGCGGCGTGCCATGCTTGCCGGCGCGGGCTTCAAACAGGGTGCTGGCGCTTGGTGGAAACGGACTCGCCTCTTGGCGCTCCTGTTGAGCGACGCCTTGGACGTCGCCGATCCCCGGGCGCGCGGAGTCGCCTTCACCGTAGGCAATGACGAGGCCAAGCGGATCGTGCAGGACGGTCTGAAGGGCTGGGTGCAGGGGCCGGTCTTCGATCTGGTCGGCGGGGGCCACCAACTGGCGCGCGTGCTGTTAGGCCAACGGGACGATACCCGCCGCCTCGCCACCAGCGCAGGTCGAGTCCTGGCTGCGCTGGCCACCATGTTCCAGACCGAAGGTGACCCCGCCCAGCGACAGTCGCTCTTCGGGACACTGGCCGATCTTGGCCGGGCGCCGGCCATCGTCGCCGCCGTGGGTGATCTGGGCGACCTGCTCACCGCCCAAGCGCGCAAGGCCTACGGCAACGGAGCCGACGACCGGGGCGACCTGCTGCTCATGCTGGTGCTCGGCCACGCCATCGTCCGCGACGAGCCAGTCGCCGCGAAGGCCATCGCCCTGGCGCGAGAGCAGCACCGGGCGGTTCATCTGCCACTGCTACTCAACAGCAAGAACAGCCGCGAAGGCGGCGATCCCAGCGCCACGGCAGCGGCGATGCGCTCCGCGGCCGAAAACAGCTGCACCCCTCCCAGTCCCGAGGCGGTCATCGCCGTGCAGCAGGCCTCTTTCGACTTTCGCACCGGTCGACGAGCTCAGGCACTCGCCCGTCTCGAGGCCTTGTTGAAAGACGCAGAGAAACGGGGCTTGGTCGTGCCTCGCCAGATAATCCACTACCAGCAGTTCGCTGGCGACAAGGTGTTCAACCTCGAGCAGAGCTTGTCCTTCGGGGCCGACCTGCTCAAGGGCTCAGGCACGCTGCAGGTGGGCTTCGGAATCCAGTCGCGGGAGCAGCAGGGCGGAGAGCTGACCGTCGAGATGGCCAATCCGCGCAGTGGGGACGGCATGGAGGAAGCGGCTCGCTATGTGGCCCACGTCGCCGCGCTGACGGCCGTTTACTCTTTTGTGGCCGGTGCGGACGAGCAGGCCCTCAGTGCCGCCCGGCGGGCCGTGGATGCCTGGGCCAGTGGCGTTCGGCTGGGCAACTTGCGCGTTCCCGTGTCCGGTCGGACGGCCCATTGGACGGCCGACGCCACCGGGCTCATCGCGCTCTTGGCCCAGCAAGCCGCCGACCGAGGAATGCCGCTACTCGCAGGGGATTTGTGGACCTTGCTGCTCAGCGGACTGGGACAAGATGCCGATGACGAGACGGTCGTTCAGTTGCTCGAGCCGCTTCCCTTGGCGGTGCGGGGTGTGGCGGAGATCGAGCCACTGGCCAAACGAGCAGCCCGCACGGTGACCTCCTTGTCCGCCAAGCTTGCCTGTACCCACAAGCGGGGGACGCCCGAGGCTTTCGTTCGAGTGGACTGTGACACCTATCCCCTGGCCCTGTCGCTGCGCATCGCCGACGCTCTGCCGACCCTGCCGCGGCTCAAGGTCAAAGCGGAGGTGGGCCATCCCGGCTGCGAGGCCTGGCGCGCGCTGGACGATTTTCTCTCCGCCGCGGACCAGCGGCGCTACGAGCCGGATCTGTTCACTCAGGCGGTCACGGCGCTGCAACAGGCCGGACGGACCAACGCAGCGGCAACGTTGCTGGCTCGTCAGCGTCATCCCAAGCACTGCGCCCCAGCGCTCACCGCCCTCGCCCGTGGCCTGTCGCAACAGGCTGAGCTGGGGGTGCACTTGCGCGCTGACCTGTTGAGCATCGCAGCGAACTGCAACACCGGCGCCGAGTTGGCGAGCGATCTCGCCATGCTCGACCAGCTGACCTCCCAACATGCCCTGCCGACCCGCAACTTCGAGCTGCTCATCTTTGCCACCCGCCTGGCCGTCAGCAGCGATCGCTGGCAGCCCCTCGCCGCCATGAGCCAGCGGCCAGGGTTCATCAAGAGCTGGCTGCGGCTCGGCCCTGACCTGGCGACCGCAGCTTTGCTCATCCACCACGGGGCGGCCGCCGGAGCGGGCAAGGAAATCGACAAGGCCCAATCGCTGCCCTTCTACCGCCTGCTCTGCACGACATTTCCGACCAAGCAGCGCGGCGCCATGTGCAACGCGGTGACCTTGTTGCGCGGTAGCGGCGCACTGGGTGACAAGAAACGGGCCGCCAAAGAGGCGCTGGCTGAGTTCGCCAAACAAGGAACGGCGGCGCTCAGCCCTCAGGGATCCTCGGCCCCCTGACTGAGAGGGCGCACGCCGCCCTTGACGAACCGGCCTGACGCGGCGAGGCTGGCGTCCGTGTCGGCTCGGGTTTTAATGACAGTGAGTGTTCTCGGCCTCGGCGTTGTCGGTTGCACCTCTCCATCGGTCACCGGCGTCATCGAGGGAGAGCCCGTTTGTCCCGACTTTGCCGTTGGGGCATCGGGCACCGTGATGAAGGGCAGCTTGCGCATGCCCGTGCAGGCGGCGATTCTCGATGGCAGCACCGTTCGCTGGGAGCGGATCCTCTTGGGTCGCCGGCTTGCAAGTGACGGGGCTTCGAAATTCGTGGTCGAGGACGACGACCAGACCTACCAAGTCCGATGGGCTCAGTGTCCCAACGTCTTCGCTCCCAAGCGGATCGACTCCGGCGACAGTCGTGATGCCGATTTGTCGTCAACCTTCACCTGTGGAGAGGCGAAGGTTTACAAGGAGCTCGAGCTGCACATCAAAACCGGTGACGCCAGCTCGCGGGTCCTAAAATGGGTGGTCCCGCCTGAGGCTGGGTGTTGGGCCAGCGTGGCACCGGATCAGGCGGGGAGCGCCTCGGCAAGCGCCAGCGCGGCACCGGCCGACGATGCTCCAGAGGCCGCCGCCGAGCCCTCGGCGAGCGCAGCGGCCACTGGGACCGCCAGCGCCAGCGCAGCGCCCCCAGGAGCGACCAGCGCGGCAGCTGCACCAGGTCCTGCCGCGTCGACCACCACCAAGGCGGCAGCGCCCCTCGACAAGCCGCCGCCGCTCGAGAACTGATGAACGGGACCGCCACAATGGCTTTTCGCCAAGCGATCCGGCAACCACCTCGCGCTGGCCCGCCGCCGAGCCGCAGCGTCCAACCCCAACAACGCGAGCCCCATCGGGCGCACTTTGGAATACAATTGCCCAAACGCAACGTCGGTTGAGGGGGCAGCCGGCGGTCGCAACAATGAGCGGTTGCAACAGTATAAGGTTCAGAGTTCAGGTTAGATGAGCACCTCAGAAATGCTACGGGCAGAGCTGGATTCGCGTCGCAGATCCGGTGAGCGCTTCACTCTTCGGCAGATCGTGGCAATGATGGTGCCGTTCATCACGGAGCTGGCCGAGCGTCACGCCGATGGTGAGCAGCACTACGTTCACCCCGGTGCGGTCGTGTATGACCCCTCGGGTACCGCCCTGGATCCCGAGGTGTCCGCCTTTGAGCCGCAGGACCCGCGGGATCGGGCATGCCTGCCGCCTGAGATGCGCCTCCCCAACAGCCCACCGGGTGATGCTCGGGCGAGCGTCTTCTCCGTGGGCGCCATCCTCTACGAGATGTGCACCCGCGCTAGTGTTGGCGCCGGCATGCGACGCCCGTCCGAGGTGGTCAAGGGCTTGCCCGAGTCCTTCGAGCTGCTGCTCAGCAAGGCCCTGGTGGGCGACGCCGCTCACCGACCGCACGATCTCGGGGCCTTGGCCAACGCATTGCACAAATGCGCGCCGATGGCGTCGATCCCGCCGCCAGAGGCGGATATTGGCAACCTGGACAAAGATGCCGATTTCGACGTCGATGTGTCCCTATCGCTGATCCCGCCCCCACCGGCCATGCCGGCGGACCGGCCTCTGGAAGCAATACCGTCAGCGAAAGGCAGTACCGCAGAGCTGGCGGACATGAAGGCTGCGCTGGAGGCCGATCCCCGGCCCCGCTACGTGGTGATCAAAGAAGGGATGGATCACGGTCCCTTCAGCGCCGTCGAGCTGTTGCAGCAGCTAGCCAGCGGATTGTTCACCCAAGAGAACATCCTGCGCGACGTGCTGAGCTCAGACGAGATGCCCCTGCAGTTGTGGCCCGAGTTCGCGCCTTTCGCCGAGCATGCCCACCGCCATCGGGAGGTGAAGCAGGAGCGCGTCGCTCTGGAGGCCACGGTCACCAAGGAGCGAACCAGCACCCAGAACAAGGCCCTCATCGGGGGGGCCGCCTTCGTGCTGGTCTTGGCCGCCGCCGCGGGTTGGTGGTTTCGTGCCCGCCAAGCTGACGACGAGCGAGTCGGCGTTGCCGTCGACGACGCTCAGTCCATCGACTTCAGCGAAGGTCTGGGCAAGGGCCCGAAGGCCGGCGGGGGCAAGTGGGCTGGCGGCAAACGGGGCACCGCCGTGGCCGGCGACCATCCGGTGGTGGGCGGCGGCAAGAGCTGTGAGGCGGCCCAACGTGCCTATGTGCTGAGCTACGAGGACGGCGCACCGCCGGATCTAACCGCCGGTGCCTACGCTGCGGTGCTCAATCGGGGCACCTATCTCAACGCCTGTGGCGTGCCATCGAACATGTCGGTGAGCGTCTGCGCTGCGGTGCAGAACGGCCGCGCTGTCGGCGTGACCGTCAACACCAAGCCCAAGAATCGTGGCATCGCCTCCTGTGTGGCCAACTCGGTTCGCGGCATGGGCTTCCCGGCCCATCCCCGGCTCGACGTCGCCCGCACCCACTTCAAAGCCAACTGACCCGGCTCCGAGCGCCGCGCCCATGATTCGACTGCAGGGCGTATCCAAGTCCTTTGCCGGCAAGACGGTACTCAAGGACGTAGATCTGCAGGTCCCCGAGGCATGCCTCTACGGGCTCATCGGGCCGGGAGCCTCAGGCAAGAGCGTGTTGCTCAAGCTGGTCACGGGGCTGCTCAAGCCGGACAGCGGCCGGGTCTTGGTCGACGGTCGGGACATCAATCAGATGACCGATCTGGAGCTGCAGCAGTTTCGCACCAAGTTCGGCATGTTGTTTCAAAACAACGCTCTGTTCGACTACTTGACGGTGGGCGAGAACATCGCCTTCCCGCTGAGAAGGCTGTTCGACCTAACGGAGGATGAAATCCGGCAGCGCGTTGAGCAGCGACTGCGCTACGTGTCCCTGCCTGGCTTCGAGAATCGCCTCTGCGCCGGGCTCAGCGGCGGTCAGAAGAAGCGCGTCGGGGTCGCTCGAGCGATGGTCACCCAGGCCCAGATCGTGCTCTATGACGAGCCTGCGGCGGGGCTCGACCCGGTGACCTCGCAGCGCATCTTCGAGCTGTTGCGGGAAGAGCAACGTGAGGCGAGCACCACCTTGTTGATGGTCTCGAGCGATCTCGAACGCATGCTCAGCGTCACTGATCGGGTGGGAATGCTCTACCAAGGAGTGCTCATCTTCGATGGCACCACCGAGCAGGCCAAGGCCTCCGACAATCCGTTCGTGCGCCAGTTCGTACACGGTCTAACCGAGGGGCCGTTGTGAGCTGGCGGAGGTAAGACGCAGGGCGGGCCCGTTACTCCTCAAGAGAGTTGTCGCTTCCGCTTCCCCGACGCGCACGCCCCCCCGCTCGACCCCGAGCCCGAGGACTTGGTTGATTTCGGAGTCGGAAGCGGGAGGGAGGCGGGGTCGTGCAGGGGCTCGTGCGCGTCGGGGAAGCGGTACTCGTCAAGAGAGTGGTCGCGTTTTCATGCCGAAGAGGGGAACCGAGGTGCAGCAGCGGGTTGCGGACCCCACTGCTCCGCTAGGTCGTGGTGGGACTTCGCGTTTCGCGACGTTGTTGGTCCGACATCAGGGGCAGGCCGGCACTTGGTGGCGAGTTGCCATTTCTGGGGCAAAGCCGTCCCGCCGGTAGGCCT
>JAUVCD010000971.1 GCA_030590865.1 Myxococcales bacterium
GGGCCGTTGCGCTGCGCATCTCCTCGCTGCGTCGCTCCCGTTCCCGCAGGCGGTGCTGCTCCATGTGCTCGCTCTCCGCTTCCTGTTTGAGTTCCTCCTTGGTCTTGAGCGCGCCTTTGTATGTGAGCGTCCATTTCTCCATCGTGCGTACTGGATGAAGTCGCTTCCACAGCTCATCAGGCAAGAACACGTTGGCCTGACAAAACTGGCAGGTCGTGGTGCGCTCGGAATCGGCGCCCACGTCCAGACCGGCACCGCAGGCAGGACACGCCATCACGACCGGCTGAGGCTTCTCGGCGAGCGCCAAGGCCATGCCCCCCTGTGCGTTCGCGGTTTCCGCATCGCCGCCGAACACTTGGAGCGCCATCGGCAGCTCTTGCTTGAGCCACGCAGGGCACGGGAAGGTAGGCAACCCCGTGCCGCACGACGGACACGGAATGGTGGTGGTGACGCCAAAGTAGGCCAGGTACCGATCGATGGGCACGTCCTTGTCACACTTGGAGCACTGCGCGGCAGCGGCGGAGAAAAGGTTGGTGTTGTAGGAAGAGCCCAGCTGCTGCATGCCCTCGGCCGCCAAGCACAGCTCTTCGAACTGACGTTTTAGCGGCGTGTCCTTCATGCAGTTGTCGCAATGTGCCAGCTGCGTCGGACCGTTGAGTGGTATCGGCTGGCTGCAATGGTTGCAGGTGACCGACATCGACATGGTGACGGAACGAACCCTGACGTTGGCTGCTTGCCACCCGCCTGGCACAGACTCTTGCTGGGGCGGCGGGGTCGCATCGGGCGCCGCCCCGCTTGCGAGACAGAAGCGATAGTCGGACGGATTGGTATGGCCGCAAGTCGGACAGGTCATGACATGTACCAGCTCCTAGGCTGGATCTTATGAATCCACGAAGACACAGCGCTTTCCGCGATGGATAGCGGCATCGGGGGCAAATCCGCCAGGAGGGAGTTGTCTAGACTCCTGCCTCCTGCCTGAGCATACGCTGGAGAGAGCCCGGTCTTCCACGGCTGCGGAGCAGGTCGACCCGGTGAAGGACCTACTCAGCGGGCAGTGCGTTTGATCACCGTTTGATCACCCCCCCTTCTCAGTCAACTCCCCGCCCGTCCCATGGAAAGCAAAAAGCCGTTGCAGAACAACGGCTTCTTCGGTCGGGGCGGTCAGATTCGAACTGACGACTCCTTGACCCCCAGTCAAGTGCGCTAACCAGACTGCGCTACGCCCCGAACATCCTTCACTAGTGTTTGGCCGTTGGTATGACCTCGGGCCGGTCCAGCTTGGGCGCGGCGAAAGGTAGTCGAATCGCGCCGGAATGCAAGCTGCTTGCGTCCAGTGGATGCTGCAGGTCAGGTGAGCCGCCTGGTGGTCGGTGGGCGTCTAACCATCGATGTCGCGATCAGGTTAGCGCCTGCTGTCGCGACACGGCCCAGCCGACCGAACACCGGGATGGTCGCGGCGGGTCGCTGGGCGCCGTAGGTGACGTGCGTCCGCTCCCAGCTCCCGGTGCTTTGCTCGTGACCGTTCTCACGGTCGCCATGAAGGAGTCCATTGTCATGACCACGAAGCTCGTTCTCAAGTCCCTCTCTGCTGCTCTGGTGCTGCTCGCTACGGCTGGCCTGGTGGCCTGTGGCGGGGGTCCCGATAAGGTCGAGTCGCCGGTGGATCAGCAGACGCCACCGACCGATCAGGTCGAGGATCCGGCGGTGCCGACCGAGCCGCCCACCGATGGTGCCGGCGGTGCAGCGACTGAAGAGTCCAAGACTGAAGACCCCGCAGCGGGCGTCAACGAGGGCGAGGAAAAGTCGGAGGGCGCAGCCAAGGACGCCGGCGAAGCCACGGACAAGCCCGCTGAGGGATAGGTCGCCCACCAAGTCCGCGCCTACGGCCATTGACGTGCGCCGCGCTGCGCGCCAATGAACGGCCGTGGGCGAGGGGACAGCCAGATCGACAGCGCGACGACTCGCCCTGGGCGTGGCGGTGGTCGTCGCGCTGCTCGCCCTGGTCGTCGTCGTTCGCACCCTGGCCTCCGAGTCTCGCCAGATCCACTTGCCCTCCCCACCGGCGCTGCCCCTAGACGCGGCGGCGGCGGCCGAGCGGCTGGGTGGTGCGATTCGTTATCGGACCATTGCCGATAAGGACTCAGACAAGATCGATGGCGACCAGTTCGCCGGCCTGCGCGACCATCTGCGGCAGAGCTTTCCCCGTGCTCATCAGACCCTGAAGCACGAGCTCGTCGCCGAGATGAGCTCGCTCTACACCTGGTCGGGCAGCGATGAGGCGCTCGAGCCGCTCCTGCTGCTGGCTCACTACGATGTCGTATCGGTTGAGCCGGCGACGGAAGGGCAATGGCAGCAGCCACCGTTCTCCGGCGCCGTGGCCGATGGCTTCGTCTGGGGGCGCGGCACGCTGGACTTCAAGGTCGGGGTGGTAGGCTTGCTCGAGGCGGTGGAGGGGCTGATTGCACAGGGGTTCCAGCCTCGTCGCACGGTGATGCTCGCCTTTGGGCACGATGAGGAAATCGGTGGCACTGGCGCTCGAGCCATCGTGGCGCTGCTGGCCCAGCGAGGCCGGCGGCTGCACCTGGTGGTCGACGAGGGCTCGGTCATCGTCGAGCCTGGGATCGTGCCGGGGCTGAACGTCTCGGCCGCCCTGGTGGGCCT